>CBDUBH010000019.1:0-43569 GCA_965365345.1 uncultured Melioribacteraceae bacterium | reverse complement strand
GCAGAACAATCTGTTATTTTTCTTTTCGGGTATAAATTTATTTTTAAGTTTAATTTCTTTGTTGTAAAAATTGAATTCGTAAACCGCGCTGTTTATCGAACCATCCTGCTTAATTACGTTAACCGTAAATTCACCGTTCAACTCTTCAAGCAGTACATCGGATCTTGCCGATTCCACTTTGGGAACGTAATTCATTTTTGTTGAAAGTCCCATTATTGTTATGTCAATCGTATTTCTTTCAACTTTTGAATCAACAGAAACTTCGTAAGCAAAACTTGTGAAAACCGCGACTGTCTGAATTCTGAATAATGCATATTGCTTGCCTTCGAGTTCATCTGCTTTATATCCGGCAATGCAAACGTATTCAATTTTGTCTTCTTTTTTTTGCGGAATCGCCTCCCTCATTGCCTCCGGATTTTTCTTTCGTGTTTTCGGCAATTTCGGTACATCTGTCGGTTTTTTTAGCGGCATTTTTCAACCTTTCAATTTTTCAAAAACAAGATCCAAATTGTTAATTGAAATATTTTCCTGACTGCCATCCTGCATATTTTTCAAAACTATTTCATTATTTTGAAATTCGTTTCCGCCAAAGAATATTACATTTTTCGCGTTCAATTTATTTGCTTCGCGCATTTGTGCTTTTACGCTTCTTTCGGAATAATCAAATTCAACCGATATTCCTTTTCTTCTGAAAATAAGCGCTGTTTCAATAACTTTATCTTTCAATTCTTTATCTAATCGAACTATATAAAGATCAATTCTTTCTTCCAGGTTTTGTAAAGTTTTTTCATTTTCGCAAGCGAGTAAAATTCTTTCAATTCCTGCTGCAAATCCTACTCCGTGCGAAGGTTTTCCGCCTAGCTGTTCAATTAAAAGATCGTATCTTCCGCCGCCGCATAATGCGCTTTGCGAGCCAACGCTTCCGCTTATAATTTCGAAAGTTGTTTTTAAGTAATAATCCAATCCGCGTACAAGTTTAGGATCAATTTCAAAAGGAATATTTGCAGCGGTCAAAAGATTTTTAACTTCTTCAAAATGTTTTAAACTTTCTTCATCAAGATAATCAATAAGCAAAGGCGCATCATTCATAATTTTTTGGTCGCCTTCATCTTTGCTGTCAAAAATTCTTAAAATATTTGTAGTAAATCTTTTCTGGCTTTCTTCAGAAAGATCTTGAACTTTATCTGATAAAAATTCTTTCAAAACATTTTTATATTTTTCCCTTGATTCAGGAACGCCGAGCGAATTTATTTTCACTGAGACATTTTGTAAGCCGAGTGATTTAATAATATCGTAAGCCATGATTATCATTTCTGTATCAAGCGCGGGCGAATCGCTGCCTAAAGCTTCTGCACCGAATTGATGAAATTGGCGAAGTCTTCCGGCTTGTGGTCTTTCCTGCCTGAACATCGGCGCAACATAATATAATTTATTAAGCGACTGTTTTGCTTCAAGCGAGTGTTCAATAAATGCGCGCACAACTGAAGCGGTCATTTCAGGACGAAGCGTTAAACTTGTTTCGCCTTTATCCAGAAATGTGTACATCTCTTTTGAAACTATATCAGTCGCTTCACCGATTCCGCGCGCAAAAAGTGCAGTCTCTTCAAAAACAGGAGTTCTAATTTCTTTATAATTAAAACTCTGCATTGTATTGTGGATTAAACTTTCAATGTATTTCCATTTCGATATGTCAACCGGAAGGATATCTTTGGTTCCCGTAACAGCTTTTATCATAAAGCGAAATTTTCTCTGTTTAAGTTATTTCAAAATAATTATTTTCTTCTTCTTGAAAGATCGTGTAGATTTCATCTACAGTCGTGGCGTTCGTCAGTTTTTCCCTGAACTCATCTTTGTTCATCATTCTGGAAATACGGCTTAACAATTTTATATGTGGACCGACAAGATTATCTTTTCCCACGAGCAAAAACACAAGATGAACCGGCTGATCATCAAGCGCGGCAAAATCAATTTCTGAATTTGTTTTTCCGAATGCCGCAATAATTTCTTTTACAGAATCTGTTTTTCCGTGCGGAATTGCAAATCCTTTTCCCACTCCGGTTGACATGATCTTTTCACGTTCTAAAACCGCGGATTTAACTCTATCAATATTTGTAACTCTTTCATCATTTTTGAAAAGATCAACAAGTTCGTTAATAACTTCTTCTTTGGTTTTACCTTTCAGTTCGGCAATGATCTGTTCTTTTTTGATAATATCACTAATTTTCATTTTTTACCTGCTAAAATCAACAATTCAAAAAAAACTCATACCTTAATTTAAAGAAGATGAATTAGTTTATCA
Source organism: uncultured Melioribacteraceae bacterium (assembly GCA_965365345.1). Taxonomy (GTDB): domain Bacteria; phylum Bacteroidota; class Ignavibacteria; order Ignavibacteriales; family SURF-24; genus CBDUBH01. Next base: position 41,270 of record CBDUBH010000019.1, on the reverse strand, counting down.
ATTTAAAGTTAATTTATTTTGGATTAAAAAAATCCTTTATTTTTTGTGACGTAATTTCATTTTTGATTTTTCGTACTTATGATCTTCTTTATTGTAAATTAATTTTCAAAATTCTAATAGAATATTTACGAAAGCGGATTTAATTATTTACTTCATTAATCAGATTTATCTATTTTTCTAATGCTTATTTTATGTTTGATTTAAGTTATTAAGCAGGCAAAATCAGTCTTTTCATTTAAGTGAATTATCGCACAAAACTTACTTGCCTTACTCATTAATTACAGCTAATTTGTATATCAAAATCTTATTAAATATTGAGGATTTTATGGATATTTTGAACAAAACGGTGTTAGTCCTTGGCGCTTGGGGACTCGTAGGAAATGCAGTTACGCATAAATTAATTAAAGAAAAACCGAAAAGAATTATTGTTACATCTTTAAAAAAGCACGAAGCCGAAGAAGCAGCCGCAAATTTCAAAAAAGAATTTCCGCATTTACCCGAAGATTATTTTGTTCCCTGGTGGGGAAATATTTTTGTAAGAAATGAATTTAAAGATTCTGACAGACTTTCGCTTCTTAACGATCCGGAAAAACGCAAAACTTTAATGCGCGATGTTATGGAAGAAATGGATGAAGAAGTTTTGAAAAGTTCTTCGATCTATAAATTATTAAGTGAGCATAAGCCCGATATTATTATTGATTGTATAAATTCCGCTACCGGAATTGCTTATCAGGATGTTTACACAACTTATCGTACTATAAAAAAAATAATTGAAAAAGATTCACCGAAAGAAACTATTGTTGAGCAGACTGAAAAACTTCTTTGCACTTTGTATATTCCGCAGTTGATACGTCACGTTCAGATTTTATATGCATCAATGCATGAAGCAAAAACTTCAATTTATGTTAAGATAGGAACAAGCGGAACCGGTGGAATGGGCTTGAATATTCCTTATACTCACAGTGAAGAAAAACCTTCGCGCGTTCTTTTAAGTAAATCTTCAGTTGCAGGTGCTCATACTCTTTTACTTTTCTTAATGGGAAGAACTCCGGATGGACCAATTACTAAAGAAATAAAACCGACTGCGGCAATCGCATGGAAAAAAATTGTTTTTGATGAAGTTAAAAAATACGGCAAACCTGTTGAGATCATTGATGTTCCTTTTAATGATGCCGTAAATCTTGAAGGCAATTTGAAATTAAAACTGGATAAAAAATTCAATTCAACCGGCGAAACTTTGAAATCTGTTTTTATTGATACAGGCGAAAACGGTACTTTTTCACGCGGTGAATTTGAAGCGATCACCGGTCAGGGACAAATGGAATTTGTTACTCCGGAAGAAATTGCCGAAGATGCAATTTATGAAATTAAAGGCGGAAATACCGGTCATGATATTATCAACGCGCTTGATAACGCAACAATGGAACCGACTTACCGCGCAGGATTTTTACAGCATTCAGCAGTTGAAAAACTTGCTGAACTTGAAGAAGAAAACAATGTTGCCAGCGTTGCTTTTGAATTATTGGGACCACCAAGACTTTCAAAACTATTGTACGAAATTCATTTACTTAAACTTATCGGAAAGAATTTCAAAAATATTTTGGAGTTTACTCCGGAAAAATTAAGTGAAGAATTAACTAAATTGATTAAAGATAATCCAAAATTGAAAAATGAAATTCTTTCAATAGGATTAGCAATTTTATTGCCTGACGGAAAGTCACTTTTGCGTGGAAACGAAATGAAAATCCCTCCGTACCGCGGTGAAGATGAACTACCGATCAACGATAAAAATGTAAATCAATGGGCAAAAGACGGCTGGGTTGACCTTCGCATTGAAAATATGAAAGCATGGCAGAATAGAATCGATGCAATTATGAAAGAAGCCCAAACAATTCCATATTCCGATACGAGTTCAATGCACGTTAGAACGAGATCATACTGGAGCAATTTCGAAAAAATTGATATTGGAAAAGTTGTAAGCTGGATCTTCATTCATGAAGAAAAAGGCTTGAGAATGAAAGCGTAGTTTTTAACTTTCAGCTTTTGATTTCCTCTCCCTTTTTAAGGGAGAGGATAAAAAGTGAGGGTTTACAATAAATAAAAAAAGGAATAACCAATTTGTTGTTCCTTTTTTTGTTTTAAAGACTTTCGAAAAGATTCCGGACAAGCCGGAATGACAAGACTCAATTTATATATTCCAAAATGACTCAGCACTTATAATTGTTGATTTTTAAATCTCAAATATAATATGTAGAGACGTAGCATGCTACGTCTCTACTTTAATCGTAATTTGATTTACTGAAAGCTGATCGCTGAATGCTGACGACAGCTATAACTTAAAAATTCGGTGTAAATCTTTTTCCTTTATGAAAATCAGCTATTATTTGCGCAGCTTCTTCCGGGTCATCAGTCAAATGAAATAATTTCATATCTTCTTCGCAAATGTATTTACCGCCAAGAATTTTATCTTCAATCCATTCAACAAGCGGTTTGTAATGCTCAACTCCCATTAGCACAATCGGGACTTTCAAAGTTTTTCCGGTTTGAACCAAAGTCATAACTTCAAAAAATTCATCAAGCGTACCGAATCCGCCCGGCATTATTATATAACCTTGTGAATATTTAAAAAACATTAATTTTCTTACAAAGAAATATCGGAAGATCAAGGATTTATCCTTATCGACAAAATCGTTACAGGATTGTTCAAAAGGTAATTCAATTCCGATTCCTGTTGAGCTTCCGCCGGAATCTTTTGCGCCTTTGTTTGCGGCTTCCATAATTCCGGGTCCGCCGCCTGTAATTACTCCCATTCCTTTTTCAACTAAACATGCGGCAACTTTTTCGGTAAGCTGATAATAATTCTCGGTATTTTTTGTTCTTGCCGAGCCAAAAATTACAACGCTCGGCTGAATCTTCGCCATTTTTTCAAAACCTTCTGTAAATTCAGCCATAATTCTGAAAATACGCCAAAGATCTTCCTGCGAATTTACTAATTGAGATTCTAAAATTGAATTTGGGGAAATTCCGTCAAAATGCATAATTTTTCCTGGTAAAATGTGAACGATAATATATTTTGATTATCGAATAAGAATTTCAATTTTTAAATTTTAGGTATGAAAAAAATTCAATTAAGAAGTGTGATCAAATTTAGTGAAGCTTCTGCTGCGGGCGTATATTCGGGATTCAAAATTAAGCAGGCATTATAAGCGTAAACTGCTTCAAACCATTCGCCGGCTTTTTCGTAAGCAATTCCAAGATGAAAATAAGATAAAAATGTTGATTCTGTTTTTGGCATTTCAGTCGCCAATCTTAACCATTGAACTGCGATTTTATATCTTTTCAAATTGATCAAATATTTACCAACATCGCGGTACGCGCTTTCGTATTCTTCATCAAGATCAATCGCTTTATAACATTCATCAATCGCTTTTTCATATTCGCCTTTTAAACTGTAAGCCAATCCAATATAAGTAAATGCTTCAGGAGTTGGATTTATTTCCGCTGCTCTTTTGTAATATGCAATTGCTTCATCAAATTTTCCAGTGATGCGGAATTTGAAAGCAATGTCAGAATAATTTTGCGCGATATGATTTTTTACATTGTTCATTTAAAGGGGGATTTTTATTTCTCCTTAAATAATTCAAATTAAAATTTAAAAAGCAAATATTTTCAGAAAATCTTTTTTATCAATTGAATTTATTTTTGAATTTTGATCTCCAATTTTTCAATAATAATTTTTGTATATTCCCCTCGTAATTTTTAAAATAAAAAATCCCGTAAGATTTACGGGATTTGAAATTTCATAATTGAATTTCGAATTTACAAATTTACGGTTGCCATTAGATAAGTCCAAAATGCAGTATCTTCGCCGTTAAAATTTATTTTCATTAATTCGCCCGGGAAAAATAAACTTCCGCCCCAAGTCAAAGTTGTTCCTTTAACAAAATTGTAGCGTAAAGTCAGATCCAATTCTTGTCCCAAAGCAGATTGCTCTTCATTTCTGAGTTGTTCATTAAAAAGTTCGACAGATTTATTAGCAGCAAAATGATGAAGATCTGCAGAAAAACTCCATTTACTTCTATTTGGAGCAAAATCAAACATCAAATAAAAATCATTTAATCCTAATCCAAAAGTATTTGCGGGAACATTAATAAAATAATCCATAAATCCATAAAATTTATGATTTGTTCCGTAACTCGGCGCAAAAGTATTTTTCAAACCATCTTCGGGTTCTGATCCTGAAAGTATATCAATTCCGGCTCCGAAATTAAAAGGATTTGCATTGTATTTTGCCTGCGCAGAAATCAAATAAGCTGAAATTTCATTACTGCCGGCTTTTCCTGTTTGAATAGCGGCTTCAACAATTGGATTTAGATTATCATATTTTCCGATGTAGGTCATTCCGATTGTTGCGCGTTTTAAAGCAGATTCATTTTCTGCATTTTTTGTTCTGTCAACTTCGTAATAACCGAAAATATCCAAAAGCGTTTTTTCGTTATTGAATTTATTTTGATTCCAAAATCCGTAAATACTGAAACTGTTATCAGGCACGGGATTTATATAAGCTGCACGAGTCGCGTTTGCAATATAATCAATTGAGTTTCTTGTTGATAACCCGAAAAGATCAAGTTTGAACGGTAGATTTAATGAAAATTTTACTCCGTCAAAAGATCTTCCGACATAATGCCAGCCAACCGCTCCGAAAAATCTTTCGGTTCCGTATTTCATTTCAAATCTTCCTGCCTGAAATTCAATCGGTGCATTAAATAAATTTGTTAATTTGAAATATGCTTGATGAAGATCAATATTATCAATGCTTGCGAGTGTATTCGGTTCTTCGCCAAAAACTCTTGAATCCTGAATTTGAACGAACATATTTAATTTTTGCATGAAAGATTTTTCAACTGCCAGGCGAGTTCTTAAACTGGCAAAATTCGGCGGATAAGTTTCATTGGAAAAATCTCTTCCGTCAAGTTCTGTTCTCGCTTGAATTTGAGCCGAGAATTTCCAATTTTCATTTTCCTGTGCAAATGCCGCAATGTTAAACAGCAAAAGTGCGGCAGCAATAATTTTTTTCATGGTTTTCTCTAATTTGATTATTGTTTTGATAATAGATTTGATTATGAAAATTTAAATTTGGTAATTTTATTTTCTTTAATAGATAAAAGAAGGCGGAATGAAGAATTTGTGTTCTAAAATTTTTCTTCATTCCGCAAATAGAATTATCAATTATTTTGTTGATTGTTGTTTTCGGGAGTTTCTTTAAATTCTCTATCTTTATCCCAATTCATTCTTTCTTCACGTTGAGCTGCTTTTTTATCCCAATCAAAAGCGGTCCCTTGAAGAAATTCGGATTTTTGTTTTTCGAGTTCATCCATTTTCAATCCGATATAATTTTGAGCTTTTGCTTTTGTTGAAATGTCAGGCATCGGCACTTCATCAGTGTAACCTTTTTTTGCCAATACTCTTGCAATTTGAACTCTGGCATCTTCAGCTTTTTGAATTGCAGTTCCCAAAACTCTTAATGCTTCGTTTGGTGAATGGAATCCAATTCCGTTAGCAGCTGCAACCCAATCCCATCTCCATTGTGCGTGACGGATATTCCAAAGTATCGGCTGCATTTCATCTTCGGTTGCACCTTTATCCCAGGCAAATTTTGCTTCAATATGTAATTTTGTTAAAGCATTTTGCGCAAGCTGTTTCATCTGTTCAACTTTATCTTGTCTTTCGTAAACATTCTGACGTAATTTATCTTCGCTTTCTCTGTGGCAAACTACGCAAGAACCTGCAATATTGTTAAGCGGACTTTGCATTTTGTGATCAGTAAATTTCACACCGCCTTCACTTTTATATGGCATGTGGCAATCAGCACAGGCAACTCCTCTATCGTAATGAACACCGGTCATAGCAATTTCAAAATCCGGGTGCTGTGCTTTTAACATTGGCGCACGGCTTAGTGCATGAGTCCAATCTGAAAATTGGTAACTATCGTAATAAGCTTCCATTGAATCTACATTGAATCCTTTATCCCAAGGGAAAGTTAAATATTTTCCTTCACCTTTGAAATAATATTCAACGTGGCATTGACCGCAAACCAGTGAGCGCATTTCCTGATGAGATGCTTTAGTAATATCTTTACCTTGTCGTTGATATGCTTCTACAAGTGCTGGACGTGTAATTCTTAAGTTCATTGTTTTAGGATCATGACAATCCTGGCAACCGATCGGGTTTACAATTTCATGACCAAGATCTTGCCATGATTTTTTATAAAATTCAGCAACACCGATTTGATCCATTACACGAGGAACGTCAGTGCTTTTACAGGTCCAGCATGTTGCAGGCATTGGAGAAGTTGTTCTCAAAGTTCTTCTGATATCGGTGATTGCATAAAGGTGTCCTCTTCCCTGTTCATAACCTTTAGAAAAAGCATAACCTGCCCACATTACAATTATTTCAGGATCATGCGCAAGAATATCAACAGGAGCATTACCGCCGTATTTACTTCTGAATGACGTATCTAAAGTTCCTAAATAAGATTCATATTCACGCGGAAAATTTTCGCCCCAAACCGCATTTCTCGGTTCCCACTGGGGAATCGGTTTTACAATTTGAATAGCAAATGATTCCTGCCTTCTTTCAATGATCGATGAGGCAAAAAGTCCTATCAAAAAAACCACTACAACAGTTGCAAAAAATATTGCCCAGCCAACCCAAGGCTTTTCTTTAATAATTTCTTGAATGGATTTCATTTTTCTACCTGTAAAGTTTTAAAATTTCATTTTTTTGTTTTCGTAAATTCTTCCAGCCAATCCGGTAAAACCGGTTCAAGCTGCGGCACACGAGCATAAGGTGTAGAAGTTAAGCTGTTAACTCTGCCGTGCGGAACTTCCCTGTGGCAACTCCAGCAAAGCAAGCCTTCACCTTCTCCGTGACCTTCAAAAGTTACGTTTTTAATTGAAACTCTGTGCACCATATTTGAATGACATCTGATACAATTTTCCTGCACAACCGAAGCTCCGGCTTCTTTGATCCTTATCACATGCGGTTCAAGTCTGAATGTAAACATTGTTGAATGTCTTAAACCATCCATTGCCTTAAATGCATACGTTCTGAAAACGTTATCCTGAGGGACGTGACAATCATTACAACTTGCAACTCTGCCGTGACTTCCACGCTGCCAGGTAGCAAACTGCGGAAACATAACATGGCAATTAACACATGCTTCGGGATCATCCGAAAGATATGAGGTTGCATTCGAAATGTGCAAGATAAAAATACCAAGTCCTACAATAATACCGGTAAGCAAAATTACTGGAAAAAGCCATTTGCCCGGAGGGGATATGGTGGTAACGGCTTTTTTTAATTTTGATCCCGATGAATTTTGGGGCATAATCACTCCAATATTTTCTTTTCGGATTTTTTTATCTGCTTATAAATTACTTTTAAGAAAAGTCAAAGTCAATATGTCAAATAAAAAAATATAAAAATATTTCTTTATCCAATTATATTTTTAATAATGAAAGGATTTAAAGTGAAATTTGCAAATTGAAATGAAATTTTTATAAATAAATCAGGTTTGATTTCACGACAGCATGGCAATCAGCGCAGTAAAAATTCCCTTTAATGTCAACCTCTTCAATGCCTTGTGATGTATGCATAACACAATTCCAATCCTTACAATGAAGAAGTCCGAAATTATGACCGAGTTCATGTAAAACTTCTTTTAAAGTTCTTTCATACAAAAGATCGTCATCAGTTTTACCCGTATAAATTTCTTCGTGAAATCTGAAGACAGAAACAATAGAATTTTTCCCGCTTAATTGAGCTTCGCCGAAAACATAAGTAAAAACGGGGACAAAAAGATCAACATCTACCAAACCCATAACTTTTCCATCTAACTTTTGTGAAGTTAAAACCATATCCTGCAAAAGCAATGTTGAAAAATATTGACCGCGTTCTTTATTATAAGCTTTATTTATATCAACCGGTAAATTACTGATTTCAACATTTGCCTGCAGTCTTCGGGAAACTTCAAATGAAATTTGGTTAAGCAAATTCATATTTGAAAAATGCAGCGGAACTAAATGCAGATTCATTCCGGTTTCCGTAAGCCGTATTTACTGATTTTGTTATACAGCGTTACGCGGTCAATCTTTAATACTTCAGCAGTTTTGCTGATGTTCCAGCTGTTACCTTCAAGTGTATTTTGAATGTGTCTTTTTTCTATTGCCGAAAGGCTGCTGTCACCTTCATCATTTAAATTAAACGGAGTAACATGAAAAGGAAGATCTGCAATCTGTATAAGTTCATTTTTACCAACAACCAGAGCGCGTTCGACCGCATTTTCAAGTTCGCGCACATTACCCGGCCAATTATAATTCAATAGAAAATCCATTGCTTCTTTTGAAACGCCTTTTACGGATTTATTCATTTGAGCATTGAATTTTTTGATGAAGAAATCCGCAAGCACGGGAATATCCTCTTTTCTTTCGCGAAGTGGCGGAATAAAAATTGTAAATACATTTAATCTGTAGTAAAGATCTTCACGGAATTTTCCTTCCTTCATCAAATTTTCGAGAGGTTCATTTGTTGCGGCAATTACTCTGAAATCGCTGTGGATATTTTCATTGCCGCCAACGCGCATAAATTGTTTAGTTTCGATAACGCGCAAAAGTTCAATTTGCATTTTGGGTGAAACCGTTCCTATTTCATCAAGGAAAATTGTTCCGCCATCAGCCATTTCAAATTTTCCTTTGCGTTTGTAATGTGCCCCGGTAAATGCGCCTTTTTCATGACCGAAAAGTTCCGATTCCAAAATTGTTTCTGCCAAAGCACCGCAGTTTACAGTAACAATAGGGAAGAATTTTCTTTTGCTGTTTATGTGAATTGCTTTTGCAACAAGTTCTTTTCCTGTTCCGCTTTCACCGCGTATCATTACGGTTGTATCGGTTTGCGAAACTGTATTTATCAGATCGAAGATCTTTTGCATTTCTTTGCTTTCGCCGATCAAATTATCAGGACGTATTATTTCTTCGAATCTATCTTTAAGCTGAGTGTTTTCATTTATCAATTTTTTCTGATGAAGCGCTTTTTCAACAACATTTGCAAGTTCATCGGGATCAACAGGTTTTGTAATATAATCATAAGCCCCGTCTTTCAGAGCTTTTATTGCAGTCGGTACTGATGCAAACGCTGTTATCAAAATAAAAATACAATCTGTGTCAATCTCTTTTATTTTGCAAAGCAGATCCAATCCGCTCATTCCGGGCATTTTCATATCTGCAAGGAGAAGATCGTATTTTCCTTTTTCGAATTTGCGCAAGACAGTTTCGGCATCTTCGGCAACATCGACATTATAACCTTCTTCCAGGAACCAATGATAAAGAGATTCGCGAACAATTTGTTCGTCATCAACGATTAATATTTTCGGGTTTCGATTCATTATACACTCAAATTAAGTTCATTAACTTTTTTAAGTGGAAGAGTAACTTTAAAAGTTGTTCCTTCCGGCGAAGTTTTTTCAACTTCAATTTTTCCTTTATGCTGTTCAATAATTCCATATGCAACTGCAAGCCCTAATCCTGTTCCCTGTCCTTTCGCTTTTGTTGAATAGAACGGTTCAAAAATATGCGGCAGATCGGCTTCGGAAATTCCGTGTCCCTGATCAATTATTCTTATGATCGAATTATTTTCATCAGCTACAACATTAATTTTCAAAGTTTGTCCTTCGCTCATTGCTTCAATTGCATTTATCAATAACGAAAGAAGTGCCTGTTGGATCTTTTGGGAATCGGCGCAAATTTCAATATTATCAATAGCTGTTTCGTTATTCAATTTAATTTTATGAATTGCCAGATGATGATTTATTAAAACAATACTTTTTTCAACAATATCGACCAAATTTTCAGAAACAAATTCATTTTCGCCGCGATGTGAAAATAACAAAAGATCTTTTACAATTCTTCCGCAGCGAGATGATTCCTGCGAAATTATATTCAGGTAATTTATAAGATTTTGATATTCTGATTCTTTTTGAATTTCATTTAATTTTTTTGAAATAAGTTTGCTGTATGTTAAAATTCCCGCAAGCGGATTATTTAATTCATGAGCAACAGTTGCCGAAAGTTTACCTAAAGAAGCAAGTTTTTCAATTTGAATTACCTGTTCATAAACTCTTTTTAATTCTTCGGTTTTTTGATTTACTTTATTATTAAGTGTATCGTTCCAATCTTTAATTTCATTATAGGCATCGTTCAATCTTTCTGACATTTCATTAAATTGTTTTGCCATTCTGCCTAATTCATCTTTTGAACTCACATCAATTTTGTAATCAAGATTTCCATCTCCGATCTCTTCGATTCCCTGCGATATTTGTTTCACAGGTTTTGTGATTAACCAGGAAATAAAAAACCAACCGAAAAATGCTGTAACAATTGTAATTAATACGGAATTTACGACAAGATTATTTGTATTTGTTTCCACAATTGCTAAAGTAGGTTCAAGCGAAAGTACAACATCCAGAACTCCTAACAATTCAGTGGAACTGTTGTGTGCATGACATTCTGATGTGTAACAATCCAGATCATTTTCGATCGGATTTATTAAACCAATTACTCTTTTTCCTTCACTTTGGTAAAATCGTATCTTATCCTTTACTAAAGGATCAGAAAGTGTTTCTGTACCGCTTTTATGGCATGCAATACATGCTTCGGCATCCATATCAATTATTTTGTTTATTTCGGTAGAATCTGTTGAATAAATAACTTTGCCGGATTTATTGTATAGCCGGATTTTTTCAACACCTTCCTCGGTTGCAACATCATTCATGATCTGAAAAGCATCATCGTTTCTGCTTAAAAGCATAGAATGCCTTGTAGATTTTTTGATCAAATCGCTAATGTTGTAAGCATTTTGAGACATGCCTTTGTATAAATCGCTTTCAAGTTTATTTATAGAAAGAAATGTATGCAGAACAAAATTGACTATAAGGATAAGAGATATTAAAAGAATAAGTTTAAAACTTAATCTATTATGTAATTTTAATTTCATGATAATAAGATATTTTTGACTTATTTAAAATACCTAACCTCTTAAATATTTTCAATAGCTAAAAAAAAAGCACAACAAATGTTGTGCTTTTAGATCATAATGTGAACTATTTTTTTCCGGGAATTGAATTATTTGTTGAAATCTTCATCAATAAAAAATAATTTCAAAAAATCAGGTAAAACATTAAAAATTTTCTCCTGTCAAATCTTATTAAAAATGGTCTTTAATAATTGCAAATATTTTTCTTTCCCGATAATTTTAGATATATCACTAAGTAAACTGCCTCCATCGAACATTGTTGCCCCAACTTCAGCTTTATTCAGGTTCAGATCATTAAATGCTTCCGAAATTGCGAGTACATCGGAATTATAATCATGAGTAGAAATTGAATTTTCCGAAATATCCTCAGCTTCGCATTCAATAATTGCAAACCAGGTTGAATTCTTTTTGAAATATTCAACAACTCTTAAACTGAAAGGACAATTTACAGTAACTTTGCCCCACTCTCCGCTAATGATCAGAATAGGATCGTTCTTTTCGAATAAAATTTTTCCGGAAATATGTTCTGTTGTGTAATTCATCAGAATGTTATTTGCCAAAGGTGAAATACCCAAATAGTATTTATTTCCAATCAAATTTCGTACGGTCAAATGATTTTTTAGATAAACTGTATTTCCTTTATCATTTTCGCTTTCGAAACTTCCGAAGATCTTTTTGATCAAAGTCTGCGCTTTTGATTGATTATTTGCATTGTTACTTGAAGAAACATGAAATGTATTTCGCATTGCTTTATCAAACAAACATGTTTCGCAATTGAAATCATTATCGCAAAGTTTATACTCTACAATGTTGGATTCCATCCAAATACATTTTATGTCGCTAAATTTTTTTTCGGGTAACATTTTAGTTGCTCAAAATTATCGGTTCTGTTTCTTTATTTTCTTCTGTTTCTTTTTCTAAATGAACTGCATCTTCAAACACATTGAATTTTTTTGCTACGTAGTTGTAAGCGATCATACCGAAAATAACAAGCATAAAGGTTATGTTTATTTCATCAATTGTCGGGAAGTATGAAACTCCTGATGAAGCTTTCATACCGGTTATTGCAACATTCATTCTGTTCAATACAAATCCTGATAAAACAAAAATTGAAGTGATGTAGAGCCAGAATCTGCTTGTTCTGAATTTTTTATTTGACAAAAGATAAACCGGAATAAAAGTGCCTAATATAATTTCAGCATAGAAATAAAAAGTTTCTTCAGAAGGAACAAAAAGCAATGGAAGTTTTCCGGCGATTATAAAATCAGCTGCTTTCAAAACAAATCCGAATGCTATTGCGCCAAGCACTATTTTTCCTAAAGAAGAAAGTAAATTCATCTTCAAACCGTGACCGTAAACTCTTGCTACAAGATATGATTCAAAAATTACCATTGAAAGTCCGGCAGCAATACAAGAAACGAAAAAGTGAACCGGCAATAATGATGAATACCATAATCCGTGAAGTTTTCCCGGAACTATCAAATACAAAGATCCGAAAGATGATTGGTGCAAAGTTGAAAAAATTACACCGGCAATTACAACAGGAATTGAAATTGTTCTTAGTAATTTGATCGGAGCTTTAAGATTGAATTTTTCCAAAATAACCGGAGCAAATTCCAAAGTTAATATTGTTGAATAACAAATTACGCACCATGTAATTTCAAACATCACTGAATGGATATTCCACATATATAAAGGATGATAGAAATTTTGCGGTCTTCCTAAATCTATTACCAGCAATGCAACCACAAGCATATAGCTTATATAAGCAGTTAAAATTGCGGGTCTAACTATCGGTTCATATTTATGAATATTGAAAACGTGAGCCATAACAGCAATCGTAAATCCTGCTGCGGCAAGCCCGACTCCTAAAAAGTCAAAGCCGATCCAAAATCCCCAAGGAACTGAATCTGCTAAATTAGTTGATGCTCCCAATCCGTGAAAAAATCTGATATAAGTTGAATATAATCCCAACACAATAATTATGGCGGCAACAACTTTCCAGAAAGTAAATTTAAAGATCGAATTATTCTTCATTGTGATCATCTCCCTTTAATGAAATTCCATTTTTCTCTTTTGCAATTTGATTTTTTCTTTTTGTTAACCAGTACATTGATCCGAGGAAAATTCCGCCAAGTGAAACTACGGTAGGAATTTTTTCCATTGCTTGAGCGGTTAACTCCGGCATTGCCTTTTTAGGGAGATTAACTTTAAATCCGAGCTGATCAAAAGGAACTGAAGAAAGCATAATTACATTGCTTCCACCGGCTTCTTCCAATCCGTAAATATGATTATGATAAGAATCAGGATCATTTTCAATTCTTTGTTTAGCTTCTGCAATAAGTTCATCCAGATCACCAAACATTGTTGCACCGGTCGGGCAAGCTTCGGAGCAAGCAGTACCTTCACCTTTAGCAACTTTATCATAACACATAACGCATTTTCTAACTCTCGGATTTGTTGAACTCCATTCATATCTTGGAGCAGATTGCGGACAAGCAAGCATACAATATCTGCAACCGATACATTTATCTGCATCATAAAGAACCGGACCTAAAGCGGTTTTTTCAAAAGCGCCTACGGGACATACCGAAACGCAAGCAGGTTCAGCACAATGCATACACATTTTCCTGGCATAAACATCCCCGTATTCTTCAACAGTAGTATAAGTTTCAGCAGAAAGATGATCTTTTAAGAAATCATCACTGGTTTCTTTTAAATTATTTTGAATTTTACATGCCGAATAACATTCTCCACAACCAACGCAAAGTGTAGAGTCGAACAGCATACCTTTTTGTTTTGTCATGACATTTAATCCTTATTAAAACTTTAGAAATTTTTCTTCAAATTTTTTGATACCTTCTGTATCAACGAAATTAACAGCGCCTTCGGCAATATTTCCACCGTCATACATTGTTGCACCAACAAGTTCAGGTTTCAATGTTGTATGACCTAGAAATTCTTTTAATCTTGAAAGTTCTTCTTTAAGCCATTTTGCCAAATCATTTCCGGATCTTAAATCTTTACTTTCCTGTTGAAAATTTGAAGGAACAATTTCCAATGCCCAATCATTTTCGAAAGGATCTTGAATCATTTTTTGATTTAATTGAGCGTTTGCCAATTTAATTTTTCCTGAAACAGGTGATCTGAAATTAAAAACATTTCCGTTACTTTCTGCCTGAAAAACAACTTCACCTTTATTTATCACTCTTTCTGTAGCAGGCAAATTGATAATTTTCAAATTGCTTAATGCTTTTAAGATAAAATCATCAACGCCTATTTTAATTGTACCATCATTTTGAGGTCTTGCCCAAGTGTGACCTTGAGAAACAAAAACGCCTTCAGGATGAAGAACATTGTTTTTGTTGAAGACTGACATTGATGAATCTTTTTCGAAAGCAGGATGGGTTTTGTTTTGCATTTTTAATACGATAAAATCAGCAAGTATTAAAACAGCAAAAAATAGAATTACAAATAAAGCAACCATTTTATTCCTCATTTATTTTAATGTTTGAAATAAGATATGCAAATCCTATACCAAAGATTTCAATTGAAAATTTTTAATTGTAAGTTATTATTTTATAATGAGTTATAGAAATGTTTAAAATGGTTAAAATTTTAAGTAAAAATTTGATGATGAATTTTTCAACACTATAAAATTGTTAATTTTCAAAAGTGTTCGTTTTTTCATCATTTTATTGATTTTGGAGTGATGAATTTTTCAACAGCGAAATGTTTAATATTTCTACAATTTTTTTAAGAGTTTTTGTTAGATATGCGGATCTATTTTTTCCACAAGTTCATTTAACAAATACTCCTGTCCGGTTAATTCTCTGAATTGTAAATGAAGTGAAATTAAAATTTGATCAAGTGATTGTGGATCTTTTAAATTTGCCGAAAAAATATTATCAATAATATTATTGAATGTTTTTTCCGTAATAATATTTTGAAGTGAATAAATTTCAGTTAATTTTCTTGTAATTTCAAAATCAAATTCCGAAATTATTCCGGTGGTTTTTGCGGTTTCCCATGCAGTGTTAGTTAAATTTGAATTTGCAAGACTTTTTCCTTCAGTTAACAATCCCAAATTAAAATATTTATATTGAAGCAATTTATTTTTAAGACTATCATTTTCGCCATCTAAAATTTCTTTTATTTTTTTCTCAACATCATTATGAAGTTCCATCCATTCCTTTAAGATTTTCGAATTTTCATTAAGTTCATATTTAATGTTTTCTTGGGCAATTTCTTTTTTGTTGTTTGTTTGAAAATTTTCAGCAATTTTATTTATAAACAATGCAAATAAAACGCTGAAAACAATAAGTGCTCCGTCAGCAAAATATTTTTTATTAATATTAAACTTCAATTTTCATCCGGCAATTTTTAAAAATATTTTTCATGATCATTTAACTCAACTAAATTTTATATCAAGTTATTTATTCGATTCTATTAACCGGAAATTTACATATACAAATTTGCGCCGGGTCCAACAGGAATTTCAAAGATCATCCAAACGATAAGCATTATAGTCCAAATTATTAAAAATACTATAGTATATGGAAGCATTGTTGCAATGATTGTTCCCATTCCCGCTTTTTCATCGTAACGCTGAAAAAATGCAACAATAAGGGCAAAATATGACATCATTGGAGAAATAATATTTGTAACGCTATCGCCAACTCTGTATGCTGCTTGAGTAAATTCCGGAGTAATTCCCAATAGCATGAACATCGGAATAAATACCGGAGCCATAATTGCCCATTTCGCTGAAGCGCTTCCCATAAAAAGATTTATCACGGCGGAAATGAGAATAAAACTTATCATCAAAGGAACGCTTCCGAGATTTAATGCCTTCAAAAATCCGGCGCCTTCAATTGCAAAGATTAATCCTAAATTCGTCCAATTGAAAAATGCTACAAATTGCGCGGCAAAAAATACGAGTACAATATAGGAACCCAAAGTTTTCATCGAAGCGGACATTCCTTTAATAACATCTTTATCATTTTTAACTGTGCCTGCGCCAATTCCGTAAGCGATTCCGGCAACCGCGCCGCCGACAAAAATTAAAGCTACGATTCCTGACATGAAAGGCGAACGAAGCAAACTTCCTGTTTCGGGGTCGCGCAAAAATCCATTTTCAGGAATTGTGCCCCACAAAATTATTGCGGTCAAAACTAAAACTGCATAAAGAGTGTATAAAAGTCCTTTCTTTTCATTGGCATCTAATTTTTTCAGAGGTTCTTGTTCGTGCTCGCCCTGATATTTTCCCAATCTTGGAATTACAATTTTTTCGGTTACCCAAGTTCCCGCAGCAGCAAGTATAAATGTGGAAACAAACATAAAATAATAATTTGCCGCAGGATTTACTTCGTAAGATTTATCAATAATTCTTGCCGCCTCTTCTGATAATCCTGCAAGCAAAGGGTCAATTGTTCCGAGTAAAATATTTGCGCTGTAGCCTGCAGAAACTGCAGCGAAGGCGGTTGCCATTCCCGCTAAAGGATTTCTTCCAACAGATTGAAAAATTACCGCAGCTAAAGGCACAAGTAAAACATAACCGACTTCGCTTGCGGTGTTTGATAAAATTCCGGCAAGTACAATTACAAAAGTTAAAAGTTTTTTCGGAGCTGAAAGTACAAGCAAACGCAAAGCCGCGCCAATTAATCCGGTTCCTTCTGCAATTCCAATTCCAAGCAATGAAACAAGTACAGTTCCCAACGGCGCAAACGAAGTAAAATTTACAACAAGATTTTTTAATATAAGATGAATTCCTTCAACTGAAAATAAATTTACCGGTGTAATTGTTTCGCCTGTTCCCGGGTGAACAACTTCAAGATGAAATAGACTTGTAATTCCCGAAAGTACAATTACCAAGCCCGCAGCTATTGCGAAAAGTGAAGTCGGATCCGGCAATGCATTACCGACTTTTTCAATTATTTTTAAAAATTTCGAAAAAAATCCATTCTTTTCCACATCGGAATTTACCATAGCGTCCCGTAATTTTTATTGAGGATATTTATAATAATATAAAATTTACAGATAACGATACAAGAATTTTCGAATTTTGAAAGTTTGATTTTTTCCGGATAATAGTTTGAAATAAACTTTTCCAAAAAATCAGAAAAGTTATTTATAATCATTATTTGAAAATTTCAAAGCTGAATTTAAAATAAAAATTCCGGAATTTTAGTCCGGAATTTTTATAAATGATCTTATTCTTAAAAAAATATTTTTAATTGGTTTTTACAAATTTATAAGGATACGATTCAAGAAAATCCACAACATAAAGATCAAATGATTTCACTTTCCCTTTTTCAATTTCGAATGGAAAAACTTTAATTCCGTAAGTCGGATCAGAATAAGTGCACAAAAATCTGTTGTTTCCGATGTATTCAAGTTTGCCTGATTTATTTGAGTGATGCTGAAGTTTCAATTCATAATAATTTTCTTTCGGAACAATTTCCGCAAAGCCGTAAACTTCATGTTCATATTTTCCCGCAATTGAAGATTCATCAAATTCCGGTTTAATATTCATCGTAACGCTATCGCGCAAGGCGGAAAGTAGTTCTTTATTTTTCTGAATACTTTTTGATGCTCTGTTAAACATATAACTATCATAATTTCTGTAAGGCAATCCCAAATATGAATCAATGATTTCCCATTTTAACATCTGATAAAATGCGTTCTGGTCTGTATTTGTCAAAACAACAATACCAAGATTTTCTTTTGGCAATAAAGTTACGGAAGTTACAAATCCGTTTACGCCGCCTGTGTGCGAAACAATTTCACGACCTTCGTAATCTTCAAGGACCCAGCCGAGTCCGTAAAGTGAAAAATTTACGGCGTTAAACGGATGTCTTGCACGTCCGATAATTGTTTGCGGCTGTCTTGTTCTTTTAATAACATCAAAAGGCAAAACCGTTTTCCCGTTAAATCTTCCGCTATCGAGTTGAGCAATTATCCAGCCTTGAAGATCTTTTACCGATGAACCGATACTTCCGCATGGCGCAAGGTTATCAAGACTTTGAAATTCAATCGGCAAAATTTTTCCGTTAACATTTGTGTGAGCGACTGCAATATTTTCCGATTTTGCATAATCAACCGAAAGCGGAGTTGATCTTTTCATATCAAGCGGAACGAAAATTTTTTCTTTTATAAAATCGTTCCATGTTTTGCCCGAAACTTTTTCGATTATTTTTCCGGCAACTCCGTAACCGGCATTTGTGTACCCGTACTTCGTGCGAAAATCATACATTGGTTCAAGATTCCCGAATTTTTCAATCACTCCATCTGAAGTTAAATCGGAAGTCCAATACATAAAATCGCCTTGAAACGTTCCGAATCCCATTCTGTGCGAAACAATATCGACAAGATTTAAATTTTTGGTTACCCATTCATCTTTCATTTTGAAATCAGGCAAATAAGAATTTACTTTATCTTCAAGTTTGAATTTCTTTTCATGTTCCAAAATTGCGAGCGCGGTTCCGGTAAATGCTTTTGTATTTGAACCGATTAAAAACAAAGTGTTCTCATCAACTTTTTCCGGCTTGCCTGACTCGCGCACGCCGTAACCTTTTGAAACAACAATTTTTCCGTCTTTAACAATCAATACCGCAGCGCCGGGAATTTCCCAATTTTTAAGAGCGCGTTCAATGTAAACATCAAGACTATCAGTAATAAAAGCGGGCTGCTGCGAAAATGAGTTGCTGAGAAATAAAAATTGAACCAAACAGAAAACAATAAGCTTTTTCATTTTTGATTCCCGAAATTTTTGAAAGTTTTTTTGATTTGATCTTTTATGAAATTCAAGATTTTTGAAATTCAATAAAATAAAATTACGATTTTAAACATCAAAAAATATTTTAAAATAAAAAAGTGAAACTTCATCATTAAATAATAATGAAATTTCACTTTGAAAAATTTTAATGTAATGTTACCGGAATATTATTTAAGCAAAACAAATTTTTTCATTTCGCTTTTTGTCTGCGCGCCTTCAATTTGTAATCTGTAAAAATAAATTCCCGTTGAAAAATTCTTTGCGTCAAATTTGTAATTATAATTTCCGGCAGTTTTAAATGAATTTTCCAAAACCGCAATTTCCCTTCCTAGCATATCGTAAACTGAAAGTTTAACATTTCCTTCAAACGGAATTTGATAATTTATGATCGTTGAAGAGTTAAAAGGATTTGGATAATTTTGTGAAAGTTTGAAATCCTGTGGAATCAAATTTTCATTTTCAACATTTACAATTTTATTTAATTCGGAATCCATCCAAGCCAAACGCGCTGTAATCCAGTTCTTCAAAAATTGAACTTCTTCAAAATAAGTTTGTCCAACGAAAGAATTCGGCCAAACATGAACACCAAGCACAGGCCATTTTTCAAAATTTCTTTGCTGTGCTTTATCTAAAAGATTTACAAGCGAATCAACTTCACTTAGTACTTTTTCCGTAGTAAGCGATGTTGTTCTGATCTCTTTCCATCTTTTAGCCATTCTTAATTTGAAACCGGCATCATCAAATAATTTTTCCCAATAAAAAGGCTGAAGAAAATCTTCATTAGATCCGAAACCATCATATTTTAAGTGCCAACCTTGAGTATTTGCAACATCATAATAATTGGCATTTCCAAATCCTAAATTGAAATCCCAGATCGGTCCCGCAATTAACTTTCCGTCTTTGCTGTCGCGGTCTTTATGCATAAAAGTGCTTATTCTGTAAGCATCAATATTTTTTGGAATTTCATTCAGCAAAATAAAATCAATAAATGAACTTTCATCAATGAATTTCGGATAACCAATAGTTGAATCAGCATAATTCGGTGTGTTCATTACCGCTTCAAAATCAGTTATATAATTTTTTATGTAATTTTCCTGTTCAACTACAATATTATCAGATTTTGGATATTCATAAACGTATCTTGCTTTTTCATATGGCGTAATTGATGAAGTCCAAAATTTTTCATCGGGATCAACCTTATCAATCTTGATTATATAACCGCCGGTTACAGCGTCACCGGAAATATCTTCTTCTGACATTTTAGTAATGTTGACTCTGTTTTTGTTCCTTTTGATTTTTTCGAAAAGAACGTAAACGCCCATATATTCGCCGTTAAGAATCATTTCGCAATATTTTGAGCGGCTTGCATATCTTCCGACCAAATTTGAAATTTTGTACATCAAAGCATCGCGAATTAAAGATTTATCGTTGTAGGGCGCAAAAAAGATCCAATCATCACCCGAAGGAAATCCTAATAATGATACGTTTAATTCTTCTCCTGCTTCGTCGCGGGTTTCAAATCCATATTGTTTTTTAGGAAACATTTGCGATGATGAACCGCGGATTTCAATCCCGATCTTTCCGTTGTAATCGAAAGTTGTATCGCTAACGTGATTCATTTTTCCTTCGCCGTTATAAATTATTTTCATATCGGCTTCAATTTTCGGATCATCAAGGATTGCTTGTCCGTTTGTATTCAAAATTACGATCGGCAAATTTGATGAATCAAGTTTTACTGCTTCAGTATTTTCAAACAAGATTTGTGCCGTTAAAGTTTGCGTGGAATTCAGCAAAAGCAAAATTACAAGAACCGAAAGCATTTTAAAGTTTTTTGAGATAAACATTTTCTTCACTTTTTTATTTTTGAATTATATTATTTTATCATCGAATATTTTTCTAAAAATTAATTATTTGAAATTAATTTTGTTAAGATATTTAAAAGGATTTTTCATTCAATTCATAATTTTATTATTTATGATTTTCCGGTTTTAGAATTTCGTCTTTGCTTAAAATTTTTCAAAATTACATAGCGATAATTCACAAAACTTTTTTAACAAAAAAAATATTTTACCTTATAAATTAAATCAATAATTAAATATTTTCCTAAATTATTTTTGCCTTTTAAATTCTGTTGTTTTTAACGAACGATCTTCATTAAAAAATCCGTTTTTATTTTGCCGCGTGCATTTTAAAACTTAACTTTTAAAAATTATTCGTGTAAATTTCGGATAAGAAAATCAGAGATAAAATTAATTAGGCAAGGAAATTTTATGTTGAGAGCAATTGCATATCTTATGGAAAATAAAATTCAGAATTACGAATGGGGTACAAAAGGAAATGATGCGATAATTCCTAAACTTCTTGATATAAAAGTAGATGAAAATATTCCCTGCGCTGAACTTTGGATGGGTGCTCACAAAAAAGCATCATCATGTTTGGTGATTGATAATAAATCTTATCCATTGATTGATCTGATTGAAAAATATCCAAAAGAGGTTTTAGGAGATTTCGTAATACAAAACTTTGACGGAAATTTTCCTTTTCTTCTTAAAGTATTATCCGCTTGTGAAAGTTTATCAATTCAGGTTCACCCAAATAAAGAAAAAGCAAAATTTCTTCATGCCAAAGATCCTAAGAATTATCCTGATGATAATCATAAACCCGAAATTGCAATTGCCATAACTGAACTAACTGCTTTGGCAGGATTTAAATCCATACCTGAAATTTGCGATCTGCTAACTGAACATCCTTCAATTTTAACTTTAACTGAAAATATTTCTTTAAAAGATTTAGAAAATATGAGAAATAAAAAAAAGGAAGTTCAAGAGAAATTCTTAAAAGATATTTATTCGGGAATCAATTATTCCAATGAAAATAATTTAATTTCCACGCTTCAAAAAGTGAAAGAAAAAATTCAATCAAAAGAAATAAAGAATGAACAGGAAAAATTATTTTTAGAGCTTGAAGAGAAATATAAAAACGATGCCGGACTTCTTTCTGTATTAATTTTGAAGCTGAAAAAATTACAAAAAGGCGAAGCGATTTTTTTGGAAGCCGGAATTCCTCACGCATACATTAAAGGCGATATTATTGAATGTATGGCAAATTCCGATAATGTTATTCGCGCCGGACTTACACCGAAATTTAAAGATATTCCTGCGTTAATTGAAACCGTAGATTATGCTATAAAAGAAATTGAAATTATAGATACCGAATTAATTGCGGAAGAAAAAATTTATAAAACAAAAGCGAAAGAATTTGAAGTTTCATTTTTGGAATTAAATGAAAATGAAAATTTGTCATTTGAAACTTTCAGCAAACCCGGAATTATTTTTCTGCTTGAAGGTAGTGTAAGTTTGAGATCAGAAAAAGAAAATTTCGAGATGGAAATTAAAAAAGGAAATTCTGTTTTTATTCCTGCTTTATTAAGCAAATATGAAATTAATTCGAGTAAAAATTCGGTTATTGTAAAAGCTTCAATACCAAACGTTTAGAAATATTCATTTTTTTTGAACCTTACTTACGGAATTTACATTTTAATTTCAGGCATACAATTTTGTTCAATCAATAAAATGATTTTGAAGAAATAAATTTTCAGATCATTTAAATTTTTCAATGCCCGGTTGATTTTTCAAACGGGTTTTTGTTTTTAAAAACAAAATGATCATCGCCAATATTGACAACAGTGAAATTAAGTAAGAAATAATAACCGTAATTTTATATTCAGGTTCATCAATAAAAATAATTTGCGCGGGAATAATTTCACCCGATACAAATTTTTCTAAATTTACCAGGCGGTATAATTTTGTATGATTGAATAATTCATAACCGGAAATTAATATCAATACAACTGATATTAATTTGATGTAAATATTTTTTCGTTCATCAATAATTCTGCTTAAAATATTTGATGAGAATATAAATAGAAACAAAAGCGGAATTATTATAAACCGGGAAGAAATTCTTTCGACACTCAAAAAAGGAATAGAAAGTTCGTTAAATATACTGTAAACATTGCCTAAAATGAATATTGAAAAAATAAATAACGGCAAATATAATTTTGAAAATAATTTATCATCGTATTTCAAATATATTTTCACACTGATTAAAGCCAGAATAAAAAATGTTGCCGATAATCCAATGTAAGCATCAAACTCCCACCAATTTATTTTTGGAATTATTTGATTGTACCATTTCTTTATCAAAGTTAATCCTTCAATTAAAACAATAAAATCAGGATAACCAGTAACAAATTTTCTTGAAGCATCATTATAGGTATAATTTGCCGGAATTATTCTGTGTGCTGAAATTAAAAATGTGAATGCCAAGGTAATCAAATAAATTTTGATGAATCTTAAATTGAAAATTATCACAAGTGATAAGAAAAAAATAAGCCAGATAAAAATATGTAAAGCTCCCTGGAGTAAAACCAAATAAATTGTAAATGAAAGTATTACTGAAAATTTTACTTCATTTTTAAGATTTGAAATTATTTCTTTTTCAAATAAAAATAATTTAAAGAGCAAGTAAAAATAAAACGGAATTAAGAAATAGCCCAGCCACATTGAGTGACCTGCAAATAAATGCGAAACAATATATCCGTTAAAATTAAAAAGTAAAAACAAAAATGTAAAAGGAATCATTGAAATTTTTAACTGATGTTTCAACAATAAAATTCCTGCAAATCCTATAGAAAACATTATCAAAGTATTTATAATTATAAATGATTTTATATCAAGGAAAATTAAAAGAAATATTTGAGGAGAAAGAATAACTTCCGGATTTCCCAGAAATTTTTTCGTTCCTTGAAGAAATTGATCGATGTGCCACGGAATTTCAAATGACAATAATGAATGCTTTAATATAGACAAATATTTAAATTCTTTTTGCCAATCTTCAGCGGTAAAATTAACATTCCCAAAATTATAAAAGTACAGCCAATGTAAAACACCAATAATAAATAGCGATAGAAAAAAAAGAAATTCGATATTTAAATATTTTTTCAGGTTAAACTTCATTGTTTATTTTACAATTTGAATTCAGCATATCAAATTATTATAAAATAAATGAAGAAATTAAAAAAGAATAAATTTTAAATGAAAAATATAATAGATTGTATAACGATTATATTTATGCAAGTTTGAATTTACTCATTATAATTTTGCGCTGCAATATTTACAGAATACAGAATCTGAATCGTGTCCATCCCGTTCGCACCCAGGACAAATTTTCATCTGCGCATTTTTTCTTACTGCTTCTGCAATTTCAACAGTTACAATTCCGGTTGGCACGGCAATAATTCCGTAACCGATTATCATAACAATTGATGCGAGAAATTGTCCGAAAGGAGTTTGAGGAGAAATATCGCCATAACCGACTGTTGTTAAAGTTACAATTGCCCAGTAAATGGCTTTTGGAATGCTTGAAAATCCGTGCTGCGGACCTTCCACCACATACATTAAAGTGCCGATAATTACAACGATTGATAAAACTGTTAAAAGAAAAACTATGATCTTTTCCCTGCCGGCAAGCAGCGCTCTTTTCAAAATATTTGCCTGTGTTAAAAATCGTGTAAGTTTAAATATTCTGAAAATCCTCAACAATCTTAAAATTCTTATTACAAGCAGATATCTGCTTCCGACAAACATCAAACTTAAGTAAGTAGGAATTATTGCAAGCAGATCAACAATTCCGTAAAAACTCAGTGCATAAACCAAAGGTTTTCTTACGCTTAAAATTCTTAAAATATATTCAATAGAAAATAGAATTGTAAAAAACCATTCGATCGTGATAAGCAAATTTCCGTATTCAACTCTAATAACTTCAATACTTTCAAGAAAAACCGCAATAACGCTGATAAGAATGCTCCAAAGCAAAATTATGTCAAATAATTTTCCTGCAGGAGTATCAGCCTCAAAAATAATTTCGTAAAGTTTACGTTTCCATTTGAAAGAATCGGAGGAAGGTCTTTCGCTTGCCATAATTTTATTTTAAATAATTTATAATAATTAAAATAAAATTTTTTAGGAAAGATTTAAAAGAAAAAAATTATTGAATATGAATAAGAATAATCAGGTTTGAAATTAATGAATAAAATCACAAAAATTTGCAGTTAAATAATTAGAACCGGAGAAGAAATTTTTATTTTGAAATTTTTCCTATTCACCGGCTATAATTTTACTTAACTCAAAAATTTACAATTGATTTTAAAAAATAATAAATAAGCGGAATTACAATTGCCGGAAGCATATTCCCGACTTTTATTTTTATTGTGCTTATCATGTTTACACCGATTGCCGCAATCAATAATCCTCCAACGGCAGACATTTCATTTACCACTGAAGGAATTAGCAACTCTTTTATAAATGACGAAGAAATTGTTATGAAACCCTGATAAATAAATACCGAAACTGCAGAAAATAAAACTCCTATTCCCATTGATGAAGCAAAAATAACAGAAGAAATTCCATCAATAACAGATTTTGCATATAGTGTTTTATGATTTCCGGTTAAGCCGCTTTCAAGAGATCCGATAATTGCCATTGAGCCAACGCAATAAACTAAGCTTGCCGTAACAAATCCTTCGGAAATATTTCCTCCGAATTTAGAAGCTTTTCTTTCAATCCACTTACCTAAATTTTCCAGATGATTTTCAATCCGTAAAAACTCGCCTATCAAACTTCCAAATGCCAAGCTTATAATTAGCAGTAACATTTCTTTAGTTTCAAATGCACTTTTTAATCCAAGTAATACAACGGCAAGTCCTACTGCCTGCATAATTGTAGTACCGTATTTTTTTGGAATTCCGCCTTTAAAAGAAATTCCCAGTAAACTTCCGAATGCAATTGCCAATGTATTTATAACTGTTCCTAACAATTTTTTCTCTTTTATTATTTTTAGAATGCATCGTGCAAATATCGCTTATCGTTTACAGTTGCGCAAGTCAATTATACAAATAATTTCAAAATTTAAATACGGTTATATTCTGCGAAGAAAAATTTCATTGCAAATCTTTCATTTAATTATATGTTACAATAAAAAGTTCAGGCAAATTATGAACGATGAATTAAAGTTGATTGAAAATTTAAACAAACATGACAAAGTTAGAAAGTACACTGCCGCTCACGTAAATAAAAAAATTGATGAGGAAATAATTACGCGGATTAGTTACTACATCGGAAAACCGGAAAAAGAAATTTCAGAAAGAATAAAACAGCTTGATGATGAAATGGATGTTGAAAAAGTTTTGAAACTTCAGGCATCAATAACATCAGCCTTAGGTTTGTATTTGGGACTTAAAAAAAGTAAAGATTGGTTTTGGCTTATTGCGGTAAATCAATTTTTTCTTTTTCAGCATGCGATCGGCAAATGGTGCCCGCCAATGGCTATGCACAGAAGATTAAAAGTTAGAACCCGCAAAGAAATTGATCTTGAGAAAACTGCATTAAAAATTTTACGTGGCGATTTTAATTCCGTTTTAACAAGTGATCAATCGAATAATTTAAAAGATATTTTACAAACCATAACTAAAGAGTAAAAAGTTTTCTTGTTGATTGAATTTTTAATTGTGTAAAGTAAATAATGTTCAGTTTATCAGGCGGAAAATGTTTCAAACAGAATTAAAGCAAAAAGAAAAAGTTCCAACTTCATCAAAACATATTTCAATTATAAGTGCTGTTGCAATTGTTACCGGAATGGTAATTGGACCCGGAATATTCAAAACACCTTCTATTGTGGCTGCAAACGGCGCTAACGAAATTTTTACTTTATCATTATGGATTTTAGGTGGAGTGATTTCGTTTATCGGCGCTTTATGTTATGCCGAACTTACCAGTACTTATCCGCACTCAGGCGGTGAATATCATTATCTTTCAAAATCATTTGGAAAGAAACTTGCTTTTTTATTCGCGTGGGCAAGGATGAGCGTAATTCAAACCGGATCAATTGCAATGCTTTCATTTGTGATTGGTGATTATGCATCCGAAGCATTTAATATAGGCACTTATTCATCCTCTGTTTACGCTGCATTAACTGTTGGGATTTTAACAGCAATAAATTTGCGGGGAATTGCTATGAGCAGCAAAGTACAAAAATTTTTGATGAGCGGAATTCTTCTTGGACTTGCTATAATTGTTATAATTGGATTGACCGCAAATTCCGGAGCATCAGGAGTTTCTGATTCAGCAGAAACGATAATTGCACCCGGCCAAGCAATGATATTTATTTTACTTACTTACGGCGGATGGAACGAGGCTGCTTATCTTTCTGCAGATGTTGGAAGATCGCGTTCAAATATTGTTAAAGTATTATTTTACAGCATCGGATTGATCACTTTCATTTATCTTATAACAAATTTTTCTTTGATAAAAGGATTAGGATTTCAACAGGTTTCTGATTCGCAAACCGTTGCGGCAGATCTTGTTTCAACAGTTTTGGGAAGCCGCTGGGTCAAATTGATAAGCCTAATAATTGCAATATCAGCATTCAGTACCGTTAATGCAGTTATGATAACAGGCGCGCGAACAAATTACGCACTAGGTATGGATTTTAAAAAATTCAATTTTCTTTCTCACACAAATGAAAACGGCCCTGCAAATGCTTTTCTTTTTCAATCAGCAATAGCTTTAATTTTAGTTGCAATTGGAACTGCTACCAGAACCGGATTTATTACAATGGTTGAATATACCGCGCCTGTTTTTTGGTTCTTTTTTCTTTTAGTGGGAATTTCGGTTTTTATTTTACGAAAAAAAGATCCTGAAACTACTCGTCCATTTTCTGTTCCTGCATATCCTTTTACTCCGATTTTATTTTGTCTTGCCGCTGCTTATATGCTTTATGCAAGTCTGCTTTATACTGGAATTGGAGCAATGATCGGAGTTGCAGTTTTAATTTTGGGCATACCGTTTTTATTTATTGGAAATAAAAGTTCAATTAAAAAGGAGAGTTAAAAATGAAAATCTTCAAAAATTTATTTCTGTTTTTTATAATAATTTTTACAAGCGAATTTTATATTGCTCAAGTTCCTTATGTTCCAACTCCGCAGGAAGTTGTTGATGAAATGCTTTCACTTGCAAAAGTTGAAAAGAACGATTTTCTTTATGATCTCGGCTGCGGTGATGGAAGAATTGTTGTAACAGCAGCAAAAAGATACGGAGCAAGAGGAGTTGGTGTTGATAATAATCCACAAAGAATTACTGAAAGCAATGAGAATGCACAAAAAAACGGAGTTACAGATAAAGTTGAATTCCGTGTTCAAAATCTTTTTGAAACAGATCTTTCGAAAGCTTCGGTAGTAACTTTGTATCTGCTTAGTGAGATCAATATTAAACTTCGTCCGAAGTTATTTAAAGAATTAAAACCGGGAACAAGAATTGTATCTCATAGTTTTGATATGGATGAATGGGAGCCTGATGCAAGAAGATCGGTAAACGGCAGATCAATTTTTTATTGGAAAATTCCTGCAAATGTTTCCGGAAATTGGGAATGGCAGACGAATGAAGGAAGTGAAAATAGAAATTACGAACTGCAATTGAATCAGCAATTTCAAAAAGTTACGGGAGTTTTAAAAATTGATAATGAAGAATTTGAATTGATTGATCCCGAAATTGACGGAAGCAAATTAAAATTTTCGATAAATAAAAACGGAACAAATCACAGGTTTAACGCTGAAATAAGCGGAGATAAAATGACCGGCACTTATTTAAAAGATAATACTGAATTTACTGCACAAAGAAAAACCGGAACTATGAAACCGCTTCATGCGGATCTAAAATAATTTTATAAAAATTAAAAATGAAATTTGGATTTTAAATTAGTCCAAAATATTTATCATTGATGTAATTACAAAAATTGCCCGCGTCCTTGAATATTAAAATCTAATTATTAAGGCGCGGGCAATTTTGTTTATCTTAATCTGAAAAAAAACTATCGAAATATTAATGTAATTTTAACATTCGCAGATCAATTTCACCGGCGTCTTCCGAAGAATAAATCAACGAATAAATTCCGGTTCCCGTTTTATCACCAAAAATAAATTTCTTTTCCCCCTTATAAAGATTATTTCCTTGATTTGGGAATAAAGTTGTTTTGCCCGGAGCCATATAATACCAAACTTCAACGGATTTTATTTTTGCAAATTGTCCTAATTCAAGATCAGCATTTTCAAACCTGTCAATATGAACCGGAGGACCGTAAATCAGGTATATTCTTTTTCTGTTAGATTTTCCGTAACCTCTGCGATCAGGAAAATTTTCGTTTGCATATTTTAATCTTTTTAGGTATTCATCTTTTAAAAGATCAGGATCTTCGTTTGAACTTGCAGCTATTTCAAGCCAAACATTATCAATAAATCCTGCAATCTGATTCTCATCTTGTAAAGATTCAAGTTTGTGATATTGTTCATCATTTAGAACGGGATAAAAATCATCAAGTGCAGATTGTTTAAAACTTTTTGGTGAGTGAGCACAACCTGTAAATATTAATATGCTCATTAGAATTGCAAAAAATGTGGTACGCATAACACCCCATAATATTAAATTTAATAACAAAAAATACCCTATTAATTTTAAAACTGAAAATTATAATTGCTTTGATCTAATTTTTATTTTTGTTGTTTTTATGAAAGTTATGCATGAATTTACCGAACTTTTTTTCCTTTTGTCTTTTTTCAAAATAAGTCATTTCGTTATACAAAGATTCTTTATAAATTTTTATGTAATTATCATAACGTTCTTTTGAAATTTCTCCGGATTCCAAAGCATTTAAAACAGCGCAGCCTTTTTCAACTGTATGCGTGCAATCAATGAATTTGCAAAAATCCGTTAATTCTGATATTTCATTGAAAGTATTGTCAATTCCTGCTTCAACAGAAATAACGCCAAGTTCGCGCATCCCGGGGCTGTCAATTACAATTGCGCCGTTTTCCAAAACAATTAATTCGCGCCGGGTAGTTGTGTGCCTTCCTCTTCCGTCTTTTTCTCTAATGGGCTGAGTTTTGTATAAATCCTGATGTATCAAATTATTAAGTAAAGTTGTTTTGCCCACGCCCGATGAACCGAGCAAACAAAAAGTTTTTGCGGGAGAAAAATATTTTTTGAGAGTTTCAATATCGCTTAAATTAAAATTGCTGAAAGATTGAATTAAACTATCGGGAAAAATATTATAGATTTCTCTTTTGATATTATCAACTTCTTCAGAACTTTTAGTATCACTTTTACTTAAGAAAATTACCGGATTGATATTACTTTCATTTATCATTACCAAATAGCGTTCAAGTCTGCGTAAATTGAAATTTAAATCAAGAGATTGCATAATTATTGCAGTATCAATATTTGCTGCAATCAATTGGTATTCAATTTTCTTGCCGGGAGTTTTTCTTTTTAAAAGAGATCTCCGCTGAAAGATTTCATGAATTATTGCAAGTGAATCATCATCAAATAATTGAACATAAACCCAATCACCAACCGTAGGAAAATCAAGTGATGATTCAGAGTTAAATAAAAATCTTCCTGTAAGTTCAGCGTAAATATCATTACTTCCTGTTGATACCACAAAACTGCTTTTGTTTACCGATATTACACGTGCAATTTTAAAATCATTTAATTTTGTGTTATCAATTTTTTCTTTGAACCAAATATCAAATCCGAGTTTTGCGATATCGTTCATTTTAAACTCCGCTTGGTAATCCTAAATTTATCAGGATAAGTTCTTTAAGAAATTGTCAAATATCCTGTGAATATTTGAATTCATTGTTTCAGATCAAAGTCTCTATCGAAGTTTTCAACTTTGCCAAACTATTATTCCGTTTTAATCTAAAAATGGTAAGGCTCATTTCCGGCAATCCCATAATCAATATTTTTATTTAAAAAATAGAATTTTCGGGTCATACAGAAATTTAAGCTTAATCAAATAAAAATTAATTTCACAAATAAATTATTCTAAATTTAATTGATTTTCAATTTAAATCTAACTATTTCAAAAATGATTAGCTTTTATTATTGTAGAATTTCAGGTTTTCTAAACTAGAAGATATTTAGTTTTATTAAGGAAGATTTTCGCTTGTAATAAACTGCAGGATTAAAAATTTATACGGGCTGAAAGCATCATCAAATTATTTTTGTAATTGAATAATTCTCTGTTTGATTTATTGTTTATGAACATATATTCCAAAGTAAGATCAGTGGAATTTACGAAAGGCATGGAAAAAGATTTAGTTATGCCTGCCCAAAATTCTGTTCTGTTATCACTCCGGTTTACAAAAATTGAATCAATGTAATTTTCACCAAAATTTCTGCCGGAATATTTTGCGCTTAATTTTAAAGATAATTCCAAAGGAAAATTTTGAGTAAACTCTGAACCGAATTCATTGCCTTCAAAATTATAAGGGTCATCCCAAAGTTCTTCATCATCACTTCCAAAATATTCGTTCAAACCAAAACTGTCATTTTTTCTTAAATTAATTCTTTTCAAATAATGAAAATTAATTCCGGTTTGATCAAAAATTCCTTGTGATATTTTGAATGATATTCTGGCTTGCATTTTAGAAAATTCCGTGTAATCTTCATCTATCAGCCGACGGTTTCTTCTCATTTGAAAATAAGTTTCGGGAGTTTCAATTTCATTTTTAATCGAATAATTTTTGTATCCAATTCCCGGCTCAAAAATAATTCCTGTTTTAGTTTCAAAGAATTTTGATATCCGCAAGAAAATCAAATGTTCACTAAAATTCAGATCACTTAAATTTTTATAATTTTTGTTACTGAAAATATATCCTGATGTAAAAATAAAACTTCCGGTTATAAATATTTTTGAATTTACATGTAAAGAATAATTGATAAAATCAAATATATTATTACTTGAAATGCCTGATTTTATTGAGTAAAATCCACCAATGGTTCCGCTGTTTTGTGTGCTGTCACTAAAGTTAAAATTATAATTTGAGCCGAGCGAATGCATTTGATATGAGTATTCATTATTCTGATTGAATGAATTTACTCCACCAAAATATGAAAGATAAAATTTTTCATTCTGCAAAGGTTGATAATCCAAATTTACATTTAACATATTTACGGTTTCTTCTGTTTTTTCAATTTGGCGGAAAGGATTATCATCATAGTAAATTGAGTAATTTACTGAAGAAGAAAGTTGTGATAATGTTTTTGTTGGAATAATCAAAGAAAAAAAGAGCATTATAATAATTATAAATATAAACCGGAAATTTAATGGGCGATTCATTTTCCATGTCTCCCAAAGCCGCCTTGTTTTCCTTTACCTCCCCATCCCATTCCGCGAGCACGGTTATCATTGATTCCGTCGCCGTCATTATCCACAAATCTGTCTGTTCTTCTTTTTTTCTTTTTTCCCGAACTAAACTTTCTATCATCAATTCCATCACCATCTTCATCAATAAAACCGGTAGTTTGATGATCGGAATTATCTACTGCTTGTCCGTTATCTTTTTCATCGACTTGAGATTGCTTTGCAGATTTGTTTACTGAAATTGTATCCTTTACTTGCGAGTATGAAAATCCGCTAAGAAAAAAAATAATCAGCGCTATGTAAAAAATATTGTTCATAATTTTATATTTTCAACTGTTATGCCAAATTTAATATTGATTTTATTGAACAAAACTAATGTATCATAATTTCATTTAGTCAATTCTGCCGAATTTATTGCAAAAATTGTCGAATTAAAATTGCTAAAGTTTTTCCAGTTTGTAGCGCAAATTGCGTTCAGAAATATTAAGCAATTTTGCTGCTTTAGATTGATTTCCGTTTGTTTCTTTTAATGCAAGTTCAATAATTGCGTTTTCCAAATTTAAAAGCTGTTTATTTAGATCATCAACTTGCGGTAAAAATGAATCCTGTACGTTTTCATTTTTTAATGTTCTTAAATTTGATGGAAGATCATAACTTGTGATTATATCTTCACGGGATAAAACGCATGCGCGCTGAATCAAATTCTCCAGTTCACGAACATTTCCCGGATAATCATATTTTATTAGCAAATCCATTGTTTCTTTTGAAATTTGTTTTTGCTGAGGACAGTATTTTCTCATAAAATGATCCATCAATACGGGTATATCAGTTTTTCTTTTACGCAGTGGTGGAATATTTATTGAAACTACATTTATGCGATAATAGAAATCTTCGCGAAACTTATTTTCTTTTATCAAACTTTCCAGATCACGATTTGTAGCTGTAATTATCCGGGCTTTAGTTGTTAAAATTTTATTTGATCCTAGTCGTGAAAATTCACCGCTTTGTAAAACCCGTAAAAGTTTTACCTGAGTTTGCGGAAAAATATCCCCAACTTCATCAATAAATATAGTTCCGTTTGCGGCTTCTTCAAATCTTCCAATTCGTCTTTGCTCTGCTCCGGTAAATGCACCTTTTTCATATCCGAACATTTCACTTTCGAGTAAAGTATCAGGAAGTGCGGCACAATTTATAATTACAAAATTTTCATTTTTTCTTTCGCTTGCAAAATGAATTGCCCGTGCAAAAAGTTCTTTCCCTGTTCCGCTTTCTCCCCGTATCAGAACAGGTGCATTGCTTTTCGCTACTCTGCCTGCAATGTTTAAAGATTCTTCAATTTCCCCACTTTGATAAATTATATTTTCGAAACGGAATTTTTCATTCAGTTCATTTTTTAATTTTTTGTTTTCCGATATCAATTGTTTTTGCAAAAGCGCGCGTTCCAGTAAAATATCAAGTTCATCAAGATCAACAGGTTTTTGCAGATAAAAATACGCGCCTTCCTTCATTGCTTTTACAGCAGTTTCAATTGTGCCGAATGCAGTCATCAAAATCACAATTATTTCCGGATTTTTTTTTTTGCTTTAAGTAAAATTTCCATTCCGTTCATATCAGGCATTTTAAAATCAGTTAAAACCAAGTCAATCGTAATTTCATTTAATATTTTCAATGCTTGCATGCCTGATTCTGCTAAGTGAACTTCGTAACTGCATTTTTTCAAATAGCCGCCGAGAGATTCCCGCTGTGTTTTTTCATCATCAATAATTAAAATTGTTTTGTTCATTTTACCGGTAATTCTATTTTGAAAATTGTTTCTTTTCCGGGATTGCTTTCAACTTTTATTTTGCCACCATGTGCAGTTATTATCTGATTTACAATACTTAATCCCAAGCCGGTTCCATTTTGTTTGGTGGTAAAATACAGATTGAATATTTTATCGATATCTTCTTTAGTAATTCCGCTTCCGTTATCCTTAATTTCAATTGTTAGATGTTCTTCAAAGATTTTAGTTCCAATTGAAATTTTTCCATTGCTTTGAACAGAATCAAATGCATTTTGAACAATATTTACAAGGGCTTGACGAATTTGTTCTGAATCAATTTCAATTTCATAATCTTCTGTAGTACATTTAAAATCAATATTAAATTGAATTGCCTGACTTTTAAATGAAAGACAAATTTCATCAATTAAATTTTTAATATTGATTTTTTGCAAATGAACTTTTGGCGGTCGCGCAAATTTCAAAAATTGATTTATAATATTTGTAACGCGTTTAATTTCTGAACGGACATTTTTAAGCAGCTGATAATATTCTTCTTTATCATTTACGGGTGAAAATTCTTTTTCAAATCTTTGTGCTGTAATACTAATTGAGTTTAGCGGATTTTTAATTTCATGTGCTACATTTGCCGCCAGTTCTCCCATTACACTTAATTTTTCCTTACGCTTTTGTAATTCTTCTAAATTACGGTGTTCCGTTAAATCCCTTAAAACGGTTACTACCGATTCAATTTTATTTTCATCATCATAAATTATTGAAGTGCTTCCGCTAATTAATGCTCTTTTATTTTCATTTATTTCAATTGTACTTTCCCAATTTAAAACAGGCATTTTATTCAGAAAAGTTTTTTCAATCAGATTTTCATTTGTTCCAAAAATTTCATTAAAGTTCCTGTTTACAGCACTTTCGGAAGAAATATCAAAAATATTTTCAGATGCTTTATTAAATATTCTTATCATGCCTTCGGAGTTTACGACTATAACTCCGTCTGACATGTTATCAAGAATTTTACTGTTATATGTTTGAATTTTTCTGTGCTCATTTTTAAGCAGCGTAAGACTTCGCGTGTTAGCAATGTAAATGATTAAAACCGTTCCTACTAAAAACAACATAATTGAAATTACAATACTTCTTAAAATTGCCGTATTTATTATGTTATTTACAAGTTCAAGTGAAAGTCCGATTCTTATAATTCCAACAATTTCATTTTCAATTCTGAAAGGTTTAACGGCCTCAAAAATTTCATTTCCGTTAAAATTAATTACACGCGTCAAAATCATTTTTTGATCAACGGAATTTAATAGAAAATTATCTGATTCAAGCGAGCTTAATTGTTTAATTCCCTCACTTGCAGTAATAATTCCTTTTTCATCTTGAATTATTATATATTCAATATCTTTTTCATCGGCAATGCGTTGAAGCAATCTTCCGATCCCGATTTTTTTTCTGAATTCAAGTAAATATTTTGATTCAACCGAAAGCGCTATAAATCCATTTGTATCCTTTTTTCTTTTATGAATAATTAAAAGATGATTACTCCCGGAATCATCATTAACACTGCCTGCAACAAAGTAATCATATTTTCCTTTTATTATTGAATCAATTTCCCCGGCAAATTTATTTTGAATGTCTAAATCAGAATATTCAATATTTGTGTTTCGTTTTTCCAGATTTGAATTTGAAAAAAAATAAATATGATCAATATTATTTTCTCTTGAAATTTCGTTGAGATCTTCTATTGAAATTTTTTTTGATTCTTCAATTTTGGAAATTAGTAAAGCGTTATTAATCAATTTATCAAGAATTAAATTTTCAACTTCAAGTGAGCTTAAATATACATTTTCTGCAGATTTTTGTGTGGCACGTAAAAGTGAAACGGCTTCTTCGGTTTTTGTCCTGTACGCTTCTTTTTTAGTTTGATAAATATCATACGCGGCAATTGAAATTAAAATAATTGCAAAAATTAAAGTAAGCCAGAGAATGTATTTTGGATTTGCCTGTAATTTAGGTTTCAATTTTTTGCTTACACTATTTTGTTGTTTCACTTTTAAGATAATAAATTTTGCAATAATTATTCCAAATCTTAATTCTGTATTTTGCTTTATTTTCTGAATGAATTTTAATTAATCGATTTTTTAATTCGTCAAACTTTGCAAACGAATTCGGCAGTTTAGTCGAAATGTTATTTTCATTTATTTAATCATTTCTTTTAATCACATTTTTACACTTGGCACACTTATTGGATTTCTACTTACGGACAAAAATTTCACAACAGTTTATAGGGAGTAAGAATTATGTTAAAAAGTAAAATGAAAGATTTAGCATTATTGACTTTCGTTCTTTCATTTCTTGTTTTCGGTTCAAATTATTTTGCTCAGGAAGTGGAACAAAATAAAAATAAGATTCAGGAAAAAGAACAGAACAGAAATACGATTGAACATGGACCGGGCTTTATTGATGAAAACGGAGATGGGTACAATGACAAAGCACCTGATATTGATAACGACGGAATTCCGAACGGGCAAGATCCTGATTATACAGGTGTAAAAGAGCGGAGAGGCAACAGATTTGCTAAAGGTTTTATTGATGAGAATGGTGATGGTTTAAATGACAGAGCTTTTGATAGTGATGGTGACGGTATTCCAAATGGACAGGATCCTGATTATGTAAAACCTAAAGATGGAACCGGCAACCGATATGGACAAGGAAACGAAAACGGTCTTAGAACAGGCAACAAATTAAGAACCGAAACACGCGCAAGAACCGGTGAATGTGACGGAACCGGACCAAAAGGAAACAGAGGCGGCAGAAAATGATATTTCACTAATTTGAATTTTCGAGACCCTGTGAAGCATTAGTTCTTCTTAAAAAACAGGGATAGAATTAAATTTTCTATCTCTGTTTTTAAATATTTTTAAAGATAATCAAATTTTATTTACACGCCCTAAATTCCGGCTTCTTTTGTATAAAGCTCTTATTGCCCACGCAACAAGCGCAAGTGCTGTAATACCTGCAAAAATAGGAGTTAAAATTGCCAACGCAGTTAGTGTTACCGAACTACCCAATTCCAAAGATGAAAAAAGAGGATTACCCAAACCACCTGTTGTTGCGGTTGAAGCTACGCGCGTCATTCCGGTAAATGCCTGAACAATAGATGCTATTCCCCCGCCGCCAATTATTGCCAAAGTCCATTTTAAAAGCGGTGAAACATCCATTACTACAGATGCAGTTAAAATTATTCCGGCAATTACCGCTAATGGAGATGCAATTGTATCAAGAATATTATCTACCCAGGGTATAAAAAATCCGGCAATCTCCAAGAACGTTGCTACGGAAAAAGTAATTAAGGCGGGCACAGTTCCTATCCAGCTGAAAGTATCTGAAAGTGTTAAATATCCTGAAAGAGATGCAATGCTCATAAAAAGAAACGGAACAAAAATTCTGAATCCGCTGGCTGCGCTTAGAGCAATTCCCATTAAAATTGTAAGCAAAATTTCAAGATCCATTTTAATTACCGTGTTGTTAATCACAGTATAAAAATTTCCTTTGAAAAAATGAAATGTGAAAATAAAAAATCAATAAAAATTTCTTAAAGAAGTTAATTGATTAACGAAACAAATTTTAATATCATTTTAGGATTTGTGAAATTTTTGCCGAATAATATTTTGATAAAAATTCATTAGGAGGTAAAACCATTTTGTTTGTTTTAAGATTTACAAGAACACATTTCTGATCCGCTTTTGCTGCAATTTTTCCTTCCACAATAATTTCAGCTTTCAGCGACCAAACTACTTTTTCAATTTTTTGAATCCACATTTTTCCAACAGGTTTATCGGAAAGTTTAATCTGACGTTTATACGAAATATTTGTTTCAGCAACAACCGGGAATTCATCATGCTCTAACAATTGTGAAACTGGAAGAAATTGATCAAAAAGTTTTACTCTTAAATCTTCAAGCCATCTTACATAAGCAATATTATTGACGTGTCCCGCAGCATCAATATCATAAGTTTTTACATCAAACTTAACTTCAACGGAAAATATTTTATTTGTTTCTTTTACTGAATTTTGGTTTAAAGTTGTTTCAATATCTGTTAACATTTTAATCCCGGAACTTCTAATTGAATAAAATATGGTAAAAATAATTTTCTAAAATTCGATTTTCAAAATTATAAGTTAACTCATAATTAAATTTATGAATTTTATTAAAGATTTTGAAAATCCACAGCGAAATCTACTTTTTAATTATGTAAAATCAAATCCAAATATTGGTAAAGATGATGCTTATTAAATGATGATTTTTATTCGAAATCTTTATTCAAAGATTTATTGTAAATTAAGATTTCTAAACTTTAAATTTTGATTTTAATATTTGCTGTAAAGAGTAATTAACGAATATTCATTACAGTATCTTCCACTAAAAATTATTTTAATTCTACTATTTGCTCGTTCATATTTATCGGATAATTTCCTTTAAGATTTTTGATCATATAAAAAGTGTTCATAAATGTTGAAAGAAAAATTGAACCAATATTTAAAGTTCTGATTCCTTTTAATATTCTTTTTATTGTGTATTTTAACGAAAAAGTTTTTTTCCAAAGATTTCTGTGAGCATTTAATAATTCATCGGGAGTAATTTGCTTCGGTTCAAAAGCAACATTATAACCATTGTAAAACTCCCAGCCTTTATCTTTAAGAATTCTATTTTCATTCTTTAAGATTTCATAAACAGGTGTTCCCTTAAATGGAGTCATTATACTTAGAAAAGGTACATCAATTCCTATTTCCATAATTCTTTCAGACATTTCCTCAATACTTTCAGCAGAATCATGATCAAAACCGGCAATAAATCCCGCCATTACAGCAATTCCTCTTTCCCTTATTGTTTTAATAGCAATTTTATAATTTTCAATTTTGTTCTGCTTTTTATTTGCATCATCCAGTGAATCTTTTCCGAATGATTCAATTCCCAAAAACACTCCGATGCAGCCGGATTCTTTCATCAAATCCAAAAGATTTTCATCTTTTGCAATATCTAAACTTGCCTGCGTAAGCCACCATTTTTCGAGTGGCTTCATTTTTGTTAAAAGTCCGGAAATATATTTTCTATCTATTGTTAAATTATCATCCCAAAACCAAACTACTTTTCTTTGCCACCAAAATGTAAAACTATCGTATGAGGCATCTCTAATTACATCATCAATTGGTCTTAATCTAAAACCGGGATTTAAGGTTGGAACTGTACAAAATGAACAAGTGAATGGACAGCCTCTGGTTGCCTGAATTACCTTTTTTATGAAAAACTTATCTGATAATAAATCAAATCTTGGGGTAGGAATATTTTTCAGATCAGTGGCTTCGCCATTATAAATTTGTTTAAGTTCACCATTCTGAAAATCTTTTAAAATTTTATTCCAAACTGATTCTGCTTCTCCCGTTACAATTGCATCAAAATGATTTAGTGATTCTTCAATATTGAAAGTTACATGAGGACCTCCCGCGATAACTGTTTTTCCTTTTTCCCTGAATTTTGCGGCAAGTTTAAATGCAGCGGGAGCAAATCCGCTGAAAAAAGAAATTGCGATCAAGCCTGCATCCGTATTGAAATTAATCTCGTCAACCTGCTGATGAAATACTCTTACCGTGTGTTCTTTTGGTGTTAATGCAGCAAGATGAATTCCTGTTATTGGTGGAACAAAATCCTTTTCGTGCCCGAATTTATATCGATTTATATATGAAATTATTATGTCGATTTTCATTCTTTGGTGCTCCTGTAAAAATCATTCAGGAAAATCTTCTAAATTATTAATTGATTTTTTATTGCTTAAATAATATTATTTCGAATCACCATAATCAGCCCGTTTGAATAATATTGCCGAAGTAGAAAATAGAATTGCGAAGAAAATATTAATTCCTAGAACTGCTGCAATCCCTGAAACTGCTTCTGATGAATTTGTATCTGGCTTGAAAATTATAATCGCAATAACGGGGATTAGGATTTGAATAATTGCCATTGCAAATAAAGTTAAAGACATTCCTTTCGGCTTAAAGCGTGATACAAAAGCACCGGCAAGTCCAATTAAAGGAATTATGAAATACATTAAGTTTACAGGATTATCTTCGGAGCCGATTATTCCCACGGCAAGATTTGCCCAAATAAGAAAAAGAGTTGTACCGGCAGCCAATCCCACCGCGATTTTATAAACAATACTTATAGATTTTTGAGATATGAATTCAAAAGTTAATCCGGTACCAATCAGCAGAAATCCTGCAACAATAAAATCAAAAATGTCCCATGTTACTTCATTTGAAAACTGCATTGCGATCAATGGAATTAACAAAATAACTGCTGTGACTGAAAAAATTATAGCTAAGTGTTTGTAAGTATTTACGGGGGTTTTCATAATATTTCCTTTCTAAATGATTTTGCAAAAAGTACTTTGTGTTTCAAAGTTTGAGTGCAAAAAAATATTTTTTGCTCTATGTTAAAATTTATTAACTAAATGAATATTAAATTCTAAAACTACTTTTGTGATTTTATTAATTTTTCCAATGCTTTCAAATGTTCATTAAATGCTTTTCTGCCTTCTTTGGTCATATAATATTTTGTATTTGGTTTTCTATCAATAAAAGATTTTTCAACACCTATAAATTTTTCTTTTTCCAATGATTTTATATGGCTTGCCAAATTACCGTCAGTAATATCAAGGTATTCCTTTAACGAATTAAAATCGAGCTTATCATTTACTGCCAATGCAGCCATTATTCCAAGTCTAACCCGACTTTCAAATGCTTTATGCAACTCATCAATAGATACTTTCACCTGTCATACCTTAGATGCAAATATATTCCATAAGCAATATGAACAACTCCGAATCCCAAAGCCCAGATCAATAAACTGTATTCAATGAAATAAGCAGCGATCAATCCTAATCCCATTTGAATCAGACCCAGAAATTTTACTTCGTTATAAGTAAACTTTCCTGTATTATATAAAGCGATACCATAAAACAATAATGTTAACGGAGCAATTAATCCTAAAAGATTTTTCGAGATCAAAATAATAATTAAAATTCCACCCGCAGCCAATGGGACTCCCATATTTATCAACAGCTGTTTGGATGCAGCATTCCAAACACTTTCCTTTCTTTTCTTTGCTTTATTATATGAAAGAAAAATTGCTGTACTTATAGCTAACAGTAAAATAATAACCGCTAAAAAAATCACACCTGATAAATTTGAAACTCCGGTTCCTGAATTTGAAACTTCATATAAAATTTGATCAGGATTGAAGTTGTAAACAGAATATGCTATATATGCTCCTGATAGTGCATAAATACCAGCCATAATTCCTGCCCAACCCGAAAG
>CBDUBH010000018.1:0-43996 GCA_965365345.1 uncultured Melioribacteraceae bacterium | reverse complement strand
CCCGGCTTTGCAGGATTTGGACCGGCTGAACCATTTATATTATGATCATTTCCATCAATATCGCAGTTTCCGTTTAAATTCAATCCTATATTTGAAGCGGAAATATACATAGCTGAATTTACATTAGGTAAATCTAATTTTTTTCTTCTTGCGGTTACAACAGTTGTATGCTGCAATTGATTATATTTTGCAAGTGATCTTACTTTTATTAAAGTATCCGGACCGGTAATGGAAATATCGTAAGTTCCATTCATTAATCTGTTATTAGGAAAATTTCCTTTTAATGTTTTATCGCGTCTTAATTTTTCGAGATAAACTTCAACGCCGGAATTTGCCAGCAATCTTACATGTGTCTTTTCAAAAAAATCCACGGTTGCGCTTAATCCTTGATATGTGTTGGCATTTAAATTCATCATTAACACGCCAACTATCATACTTAAGCCAAGCACTATTATAATTACTGCTTTTCCCATTTTATATATTCCTTGGATTTATCGTCATTTCCCAATAAGTGAAAAGATAATCATCTTTTCCGGTATGAGCTTGATGAACTTTATATGGAGATTGAACCCAAATTTCCGCTTCTATATATTTCACTTCATCTAAAGTTGCGGCAACATTTCCTTCAGCTGTTCTGTAATGGAATTTCAAATCAACCAATCCTAAAGATGCGCCGCCTTGTTTTACACCGTTAACCTCGCGGTACAAAATTTTATCTTTCGGATTTTCGGTGCCGTAAACTTCTGTAGTATCGCCTAAATAATAAGAAATTTTATCAGCAACACCATTGGAATCAATATCGCCCCAAAATGTAAATTTCTTTTCATCGGCTGTAATTACAGATGTTCCATTATAATTAAAACCGACTTTTCTAAGATCATAGTTTATAATTTCAGCAAGAGTTTTTGCATTGGTTTGAAGTTGAAGTTCAGCATCGGAATTTAATTTTACATCAGATGTAAAAAGATTGAAATTCATTACCATCAGTAAGATCAATCCACCGATTACAGATGCGCCTAAAATATCTAAAATTGTATTCATCTTTTTGCCCGCTTTTTATTTTAAAGTGTAAACATATTTTAATTCAACGCTGTTACGCAAAAATGGACTTGAAACCGTTACAGTAACTCTTTTATAAAAAGTTTGAGTTGAAGAAACTTTATCAGGATCATTTCCATCAACATATTCAATTTTGCATTTTACATTGTAATCTTCGGCGTGCGGTGCGCTTATTAATCTTTGATAATTATGAAAATCATCAATATCATCAAAAGTTTTTGAATTTCCGGAAGTTTCACCAAGTTCAAT
Source organism: uncultured Melioribacteraceae bacterium (assembly GCA_965365345.1). Lineage (GTDB taxonomy): Bacteria > Bacteroidota > Ignavibacteria > Ignavibacteriales > SURF-24 > CBDUBH01. The sequence goes on along the minus strand of CBDUBH010000018.1, from coordinate 42,688 downwards.
TCCGAAAGCTCCGGTAGTTGTTAAACTCGCTAAATTTGCGGTTGTAAACTGAATTGTTTTTTCGTCAAAACTTCTTGCTTTAATTTCTTCAAGCATATCATCAGCTAAAGAAAAAGCAGTTAAGTAAACTTTGTTTTCCGTTTCAACCGTGGTTGTATGTAAGTAGGCTTTGTTAAATCCTATTGAAGTTAACGCAAAAATTAACATTGCGCCTAAACTTAATATCATTTGAATTCCGCCCATAGTGCACACCTTTTTTGTTCTTAAGGATTTATGCAAAATGCGCGCCAAATGAATTTTAGGGATTTTATTTTGATTTTGATGATTTTTACAATCCGGAAAGGTAAATATTACAAGTAAAATTAGCAGTTGATGAAATAATTTCAATTTAAATGAATTTAAAATTCAAATTTTTAAATAAAAAAACTTCCTTTCATGAAATATTATTAATAATAAATCTAATTTTTCCATTTTCCATAATTCCATTTTTTCATCCTTATATTATTCAATTTTTAATTATTTTTAATCTTTTAAAAAAATTCCGGAACTACTTTAAATTCGTTATGTATAAAATTTAAGAAGTTCGAAAACTTCTTTCTAAAAAGGATTCAGGAGCTCCTTCAAAAAACTAAATTTAAACTTCCTTTAAATTACGGAGGAATTATGGCTCTGCGTAAAAATCCTAAATTCGATCTTAAAAAAAATTACCACCGCATTTTTGAAATTGGAATTATAATTTCACTTTTATTTGTAATTTCCGCTTTCAAATTCATGCCGAAATATGATAAAATAATTTCTGAAGAAATTCAACTTGATGAGTTTTTTGTAGTACATGAAGACATCATAAGAACAAACCAAGAAAAACCCGAAGTACCGCAAAAACCCGCTGCGCCTGTTATTTCAATTAATACTGAAGATCTTATTGATATTGAACTTGAAGCGACCGAAATTGATATTTCGGAAAATATTGCAAAGCCAAAAGAATCTGCGCCTAAGGAAAGTAAAATTGTTGAAGAATCCGATGCAGATTATAAATTTATTCCGCTTGAAAATCCACCGGCGCCTATTGGCGGAATTCAATCGATCATGAAAAAAATCAAATATCCTGAAATTGCGCGCAAAGCTGAAATTCAAGGACAAGTAGTAATTGCCGCATCGGTAAATGAAAAAGGCGATGTTGTTAAAGCGGAAATTGTTAAAGGAATTGGCGGCGGTTGTGATGAAGAAGCCATCAAAGCGATTCTTGCAACAAAATTTTCTCCGGGTTTGCAAAGAGGAAAACCTATAAAAGTAAAAGTTTCAATTCCCGTGGTTTTCAGATTAAATTAGAACCAAAAGTTAATTTCGATCAATATTTATAAGGGTGAAATAACTATCAATAAATTTTACAAATAATTTTATAAAATAATTTTTCATTCCACCTGCAATTCCCTTTGTTTAATTTTTTTTAAGCGAAGGGAATTTTTTTATTGATTTTGAAAATTATTTATAACGGAATTGTGAAATAAAAACTTGCTCCTTTTCCAACTTCGCTTTCAGCCCAAATTTTGCCGCCATGTTTTTCAATAAATTCTTTACACAAAACCAGTCCCAAACCGGTGCCTGTTTCGTTAAAAGTTCCGGGACGGCTGTATTTTACATCTGCGCGGAAAAGTTTATCAATATCTTCCTGCGGAATTCCGATTCCGTTATCTTTTACAGTTATTAAATAATTTTTGCTTAACTTTGCGACTTCAATTTTAACAATATCATTTTGAAGTGAAAATTTTATTGCGTTTGTAATTAAATTTCTGATAACGGTTTGCAGCATTTGTTTATCGGCTTTTACCGAAAATTCAGAATTGCAATCAGTTTCAATTAAAATATTTTTTTTATCGGAGATCATTTTTACTGATGAAATTGCTTCGTTCAAAATTCCTGAAATGAAAATTTCTTCTGGAAGAAATTCAATTCTGTTGCTTTGAAATTTTGCCCAGTCAAGTAAATTTTCAAGCAATTCATTTCCTCTTTTAGATGCTTCGTAAATTGAATTTATGCTTTGTTGAAATTCATCTTTTGTAAGATTTGCATTTTTATCAAGCAGCATTGATGAAAATGAAAGAAGAATATTGAAAGGATTTCTGAGATCGTGTGCTATTATTGAAAAAAGTTTATCTTTTTGCGCGTTCAGATCACGGAATTTCACTTCTGATTCGGCAATTTTTAAATTGAGTTTTTCAAGTTCAAACTGATATTGTTTTATATCGGAAATATCCTGAATTGTTCCGAATAAAAGCGAAGCCGCGCCTTTTTTATCGCGTGCAATTTCAGAAATAAGTTTTAAATATTTTACTTCATCATTTTTAATAATTCTGAATTCCGATTCAAATTGTGAATCATTTGAAAATATTTTTTCTTTTATAAGTCTTTTCAGATTTTCTTTATCTTCCGGATGCACAGCTTCAATAAATAATTCGAAAGATGGAATTTCCAAAGTTGATTTCCCCAAAATCTCAAACATATTTTTTGACCAAACACTGCTGTTTGTCTTCGGATTTATTGACCAATTTCCAATCTGTGCCAATCTTTGCGCACGTTCAAGATTTATTTCGCTGTTGCGTATTGATTGCTGCGAAATTATTCTTTCGGTTAGATCGTTATAAAAAATTACATGAATATTTTCAAAATAAATTATTCGTGTTTCGGCGTATCTTTTTTCGCCGTTTTTGCATTTAATCCAAGTTTCAAAAGGGGAAAATTCATAATGAAAATCTTTATCTTCTTTTAAAATATTTTTTACAGCTTCGGAAATTCTTTCTCTGTATTCATCTTTTTCTGATGAAAGTTTAAGCCAATCAGAAAATGTTGGAATGTTCTTAATTCCGTATCCGAAAATTTCTGTAAATTTTTTATTGAGGTGTAAAATTTCGCCGTTTGAATTTGAAACCACAACTACCGGAAAAGGCGTATTTTCAATTAATGAGCGGAACATTTTTTCGCTGTCTTTAAGTTTTTGCTCAGATTTTTTCCGCTCGGAAATATTTCTTGTTATGCCGAGAACTTCTACAACTTTTCCTGTTTCATCTGGAATTAAACTTGTTACAACTTCTGTGGGAATTATTGAACCATCTTTACAGGTTTGATCAATTTCGTGAGTCATAATCCGCATTGATTCATCGCCCTGATAAAATTGCGCGAGGCGTATCGGCATATTTTCGGCTATGAATTTATAGGCTTCGGGAGAAAGTGTATCTTCTAATTTTTGATCTTTGATCTCTTCGGGAGAAAATCCGCGCAACTTTTCAACCGATGGACTTACATAAGTAAAATTTTGAGTTTGCCAATCCAAAAACCAAATTACATCACCGGTATTTTCGGAGATCAGATTATACCGTTTTTCAATTTCCTTTAGATGGTTAAAATTTTTTGTTCCGGTTGAACTTTCATCAACTTCAATAATATCAGCTGGTTTTGAAATAGGTTCTGAATCTTTAAGCAAAGTTTCGTTTTCAGAATCAATTTCTTCTTCGGGTAAAATTAAATGATCATCTGAATTTGAAATTTCATCAATATTTTGCTGATCGAGAAATTCAGAAGAATTTTTATTCAATTTATTGATGAATTTTTCAAGATCATCTTTAATTTTTCTTTTATTGAGATCTTTCATTATTTTGCCCAAAGAAGGTTGTGAAGTTTTAGCAAATATAATGAATTATTTTTTAATAAAAATTGATTTTTTAATCACTCAATATAATAAAGATAATTCGGCAGTTTAATTTTTTCGCCGGTATTTTCGCCTTGCATATCGCTCCATTGATCGCCGACGCAGGCAATTATTTTATAACCTTTTTCGGTCATAACGGTTCTTTCAATTCTTTTGTAGTTTCCGGCGGGCGCGCCATCGTAAGTTTTTGATTTACAAATCAAAGTATCAAATTCCGTAAATCCTGTTTCCTTTAAATTTTTAATTGTTGCTTCGTATGATTCAGATTTTCTTCCGGTAAGAAAAATTATTTTGATATTTTTATCTACAATATTTTTGTAAAATTCCAAAACTTCCGGAATTGCGGGCGCTTTTGCGGAGTTAACCCAATTGTACCAAAGTTCGGGAACATAGCCATAACCGGTTTCTTTTATATGTTCATAATTTGAAAGCACTGTTTCATCAACATCAAAAACAACGGCGGCATTTTCATAATTTTGATTTTTTGAAATCTTTTTTGAAGCATCGTTCAAAATTTCTTTTAATTCTTTTGAGTATTCTCCTGATTCGTAATAAAAAGCAACTTCTCTTTTTGATTTATCAAGATTTACCATTTCGCTTGAACATTGCACAAAAAATATTGAAATAAACAAAATGAAAATTGGTTTTACCGCGCGCATTTTTCTCTCTTCGGATTTGTTAGAATAAAATTTGTTTTGATGAATTAAAATATTCCGTTTAATTAAATTTTCAATTTTAATTTAAAATAGAAAAGAGGAAAAATGATTTTCCTCTTTAATGTAAGATACAAATTTTTATAAAATATATTTGCTTAAATCTCTGTTGGTAACAATTCTTTCCAATTTATCTTTTACCAATTCACCTGTAATACTTACAGAAGTTTCAGGTAATTTATCGGGAACGTCAAAAAGAATATTGTCTAACAATGTTGTTAAAATTGTGTGAAGTCTTCTTGCACCGATATTTTCAACTTGTTCATTTACCAAGGTTGCAATTCGTGCAATTTCTTTTATTCCGTCATCTGTAAAAATAATTTCAACGGCTTCGGTTTGTAAAAGTGCTGCGTATTGTTTTAAAAGAGCATTTTGCGGAATTGTTAAAATTTTGATAAAATCATCTTCGGTCAAACTTTTTAATTCAACACGAATCGGAAATCTTCCTTGAAGTTCAGGAATCAGATCCGAAGGTTTGGCAACGTGAAACGCTCCGGATGCAATAAATAAAATATGGTCTGTTTTTACAACTCCGTATTTTGTATTTACGCTTGAACCTTCAACAATCGGGAGTAAATCTCTTTGAACACCTTCGCGTGAAACATCAGGACCTTGAGATTTTCCGCCGCCGGCAATTTTATCAATTTCATCAATAAAAATTATTCCGGATTCCTGAACTCTTCTTATCGCTTCTTTTTGCACGGCTTCCATGTCAATTAATTTTTGCGCCTCTTCCTGTGCAATAATTGTACGTGCTTCTTTTACGGTGGTTTTTCTTTTTTTCTTTTTCTTCGGAGCGATATTGTTCATAATTTCCTGAATATTAATTCCCATATCGTCAATTCCGAAAGGACCCAAAACCTGCATTCCCATTCCGGAATTTGAAACCGATGCATCAAACTCAACCATTTTATCATCAAGTTCACCATTTTGAAGTTTTTGCTTCATCCATTCGCGTGTTTTTTGATTTTGATATGCTTCATCGTTATCATTTTCAATTTCAGTGGTGCTTGGCTTTTTTACAGGCGGAATTAAAATATCAAGAATTTTTTCTTCTGCAATTTTATTGGCTTTTTCCTGAACTTCTTCGGTTTTTTCGGCTTTAACCATATTCACGCCGATATCCGTAATATCTCGCACCATTGATTCCACATCGCGTCCAACATAACCGACTTCAGTAAATTTTGATGCTTCTATTTTTAAGAATGGAGCGTTTGCAAGTTTTGCCAATCTTCTCGCAATTTCTGTTTTTCCTACTCCGGTAGGTCCAATCAATACTATATTGTTGGGCATAATTTCTTCGCGCATCTTTTCTTCAATTTGCTGTCTGCGCCATCTGTTACGAAGCGCAATTGCAACCGCGCGTTTTGCATCAAACTGTCCGATTATAAATTTATCCAATTCATTTACTATTTGAGTCGGAGTTAAATTTTTCATTAGTTCGTTATTATAAACTGAAACATTATCCATTTTAAATTTCCGGTTTTATTTTTCTATGGTTTCAACATTAATTTTGTCATTTGTGTAAATGCAAATATCGGCTGCTGTTTTCAATGCCTTTTCTACAATTTCCTTTGCTGAAAGATTACTGTATTGTTTCAGCATTTTTGCTGCGGCAAGTGCGAACATTCCGCCTGAGCCGATCGCAACTATTTGATCATCGGGTTCAATTACATCGCCCGTTCCCGATACTATAAATGCTTGGTTATCCGCTACTATTGCCAGCATTGCTTCAAGTTTGCGTAAATATTTATCAGTTCGCCAATCTTTTGCAAGTTCAACTGCGGCGCGGCTTACGTTTCCGCGGTATTGTTCTAATTTTTCTTCAAATCTTTCAAGAAGTGTAAAAGCATCTGCTGCCGAGCCGGCAAATCCGCATAAAACTTTTCCGTTATATAATTTTCTTATTTTCATTGAATTGTGTTTCATTACGGTGTTGCCTAAAGTAACTTGACCATCACCGCCAAGTGCAACTTCACCATTATGCACAATTCCGAGTATTGTTGTTGATCTTATTCTCATTAAATTTTTAAATCCTGATTTTTTATTTATGATCCTTTAAAACTACTATTTACAAAAACTTTATCAAGGTAAATCTTGTTGATTTTCTTTCCACTGTTTTACCCAATCAGCAAAAGGTGTAACCAAAGGAACTGCGGTAATTCTTCCGCCGAAACCTAAATATTTATAAGCGAACATTGTTGTATTTGTAACTTTAATTTCTTTTAAAGTTTCTTCGTTAACTTTTACGCCGTAATCGTTTGCAAGTTTTGCCGTAAAATTTGAAAGTCCGCGCTGGGTTTTGAAAGTTGATAAATTATTTTTGATCTCATCTTTTGCTTCTGCAAATGATTTTGAATTTACCTGCGAACTTTTTTTATCGGTAACTTTAAAAATTGAATAACCTTCATTTAATTTTAGCGGACCGTAAACTTCGCCGATTTCCATTTTGGAAGCAACTTCCCAAATTTCTTTTTGATTGGAAGAATTTATAAATCCAAGATCTCCTTTATTTTCTTTGGCTCCGCTTCTTTGCGAATAATTTGCGGCAAGTTCCTGAATTCGCGCGCCTTTATTTAATTCAATTAAAACATGTTCAATTATTTCAAGATCATTATTCAAAATTTCAATTACTTTTACTTCAACCAGATTTGCATCTTGAACATTTCTTTGTGAATAATAATTTTCAATTTCTTTATCTGTAACTTCAACTGAATTTAAAAATTCCGATTTTCCGATCTGTGAAAGATAAGCTTCCTTCCACATTTTAATTTCATCTTTAACTTCCGGTAATGCCTGTAAGCCTTCTTTTAATGCCTGTCTTGCAAGAAGTTCTTTATCAATAAAATTTCTTATACGCGTATGAAATGCAGCTTTAACATAATTTGGTTCGTTTGATCTTAAAGTAAATTCTTCAAAAGTAATTGCATCCAAGAAATATTTAAGCGAAATATTTTCATTATCTAATTTGATGACGGGCTGTTTTAATTCTTCCTGCGAAAAATCGTTTTCAATTTTTTTGATGTCATAAAAATTTAAAGAAAAACTTCCGTTTTGGTTTTGCTGTTTCGATGCAATTATATTTACCGCTTTTTCGGTAACAATTCCAATAATTTTGCCGTTAACATTTACATTTTTATTTTCGAAAAAACTTGCTTGATATTCTTTTAATCTTTTTTCTGTTAATCTTGATTCAATCACTTTTGACATTTTATTTTCAAGCGCTTGCGATTCTTCAGTTGTTTTTACGGGCTTTTCTATAACTTCTTCAACCATAAATACAAACCAGCTGTTTGGCGCGGGAACCGGATAAGTAAATCCGCCGGGTAAAAGTTGATAAAGCGAATCTTCAACAAATTCTTCAACTTCGCCGTATGAAACTTGAATTAACGAATCACTCAAAATATTTTTTGAAAGTGCTTTTGCAGAATCAAATTCCAAACCGCGATTTAAAAGATCGTAAAATTTTTGTGCATCCGATTTATCAAAAAAGCTTGCGTAATTTACTTTAAGATCAATCTGCGCTCTTCTGTAAGCTTCCTGTAATAATTTTTGTGTCGGCTGAATTTTTCCTGAAATTTCTTTTTTATACAAAGCATCGCGCGCATACATTTTTTCAATTTCACTGAATGAAGTTTTCAAAGTTTGCGCAGTATCGGCATTTAATTCTTTTGCGCGCTGCGCCCAAAGTTTTTCTGCAATAAGCGTATAAAGAAGTTCGTTTTTTGCGCCTTCGGAAGTTTCTTCGTAAGCGCCGCGTGGCCACGGAGTCATTTCAAATCTTTTTAAAAATTCATTTTTGGAAATGTATGTATCGCCTACTATTGCAACCGTATCGCCGGATTGTGCAGTAATTTTTGTGAATGAAATTAAGGAAAGAACAATAAATAAAAACAAAAGAACTTTTTTCATAAATGCTGACCGTTAAAATTTATAATGAACTTAAACAACGTTACCATAAATTTGTTGCCTAAATGTTAATTTAATTGTTGGATTAAATTGCCTGAATTTGAAAAATGAATTTCTAATTTTGAAAAATGAATTTCGATTTTTCTCCGCTCAAACTTTATTTTTATCTTTTCAAATGAAATTTTACTGCAATTCTTTGCGCAATCTTGCAACAGGAATTTTTAACTGTTCGCGGTATTTTGCAACTGTTCTGCGCGCAATGTGAATTCCTTTTTCGTTTAAGATCTCCGCAATTTTATCATCGCTGTACGGCGCATCTTTCGGTTCGCCATCGCAAATTTCTTTTATCAATTCTTTAATATGTTTGTTGGAAATTTCGGTTCCGTCATCAGTTGCCAAACCTTCACTGAAGAAATATTTCAATTCGTGAATTCCAACCGGACTTTGAACATATTTTCCGTTTACCACGCGCGAAATTGTGGAAATATCCATTTGAATTTCATCGGCAATATCTTTGTAGATCATCGGTTTTAATGCGCGCGGACCTTGTTCAAAAAATCTGTATTGCTTTTCCAAAATTGCACGCATTATTTTCATCAAAGTATCGCGGCGCTGCTGAATTGATGCAATGAACCATTTTGCTGATTCAAATTTTTCGCGTAAGAATTTGTGAGTTTCTTTTTCTCGATTTGAAATGTTTCTTTTCCGTTTGTTTGAGTTTAACATTTCAAGATAAGTTGTACTTATTGTTACTGAAGGAACGTGCCTGTCATTAAGTGAAATAATAAAATTATCATCTATTTTTTCTATAATAAAATCAGGCGTAATTTGATTTGCCTGAGCATTTTCAATATTACCTTCGCCGGGTTTTGGATTTAATCTTTGAATTATATTTAAAACGCACTTTAAAGTTTCCAGAGAAAAGTTCATATTTTTTTGAATGGCATCGTAGCGTTTATTTGAAAAATCATCAAAATGATCTTTTAATAATTGCTCTGCCAAATATGAATAATACGGATCAAAACTTGAATTTTGAAGTTGAACAAGTAAACATTCCTGCAAATTTCGCGAAGCAACGCCAACAGGATCAAAAGTTTGAATTTGTTTTAAAAGATTTTCCGCATCTTCATACGAAATTGTAATATGTTCAAACATTTCGAGTTCTTCGAGAATGCTGTTCAGATCACGATTTAGATATCCGTCTTCATTTAAACTTCCGGTTAATTCTTCGCCTAGTCTGTAAAGATCATCCGAAAGATCAAGCATTGAAAGCTGATTTAAAAGATGCTCAGATAAAGTTTCGTAAGCAGGCGCTATTGGATGAGTTTTTTCATCGTCATCATTTCCGCTGCGATTTATATAATTTTCGTTATCAAATTCGGTATCGTTCATAAAATCTTCGATCTCAAATTCATTATCTGTATTAAGATCAAGATCTTCTAATTCGGTTGAATTTTCATCTTCGCCATAATCCGGAGTTTCATCTTCGCCTGATTTTACTTCTTCGCGATCAAGATCCAAACTCATTTCTTCATCAAGAGTTTCTTCCAAAATAGGATTAAGTTCAAGTTCGGTTTTTATTCTTTGCTCCAAAGCCATTGTATTTAGCTGAAGCAATTTTTGATATTGAATTTGCTGCGGCGAAAGTTTTTGAAGTTGAGCCAATCTTTGATTTAATGACAACATTACTTTTCACTCTCCATATAATCTTTAAGTTTGCTGTACCACTTTTCACCGTAAGCACGGATAATGGAATTTTTGCAAAATTCCGCTACAGTAATATTTAGTTTTTTTCCGTTTTCAAGCGCGGGTTCGCATTCAGAAAATTTTTCGTATCGTAAAACATCACCGCCGAATTTTGAAACTCTTATCGGAAACAGATGACACGAGATCGGTTTGATATATTTTATTTTTCCTTCGTAATAAGCTTTTTCAATTGCACATTTTGCAATATCGCCTTCGTAATAAACAAAAACGCAAGCTTTGTTATTCACGCTTTTTGTAAAAATTTCGCCGTCTTTTTCTTCCCAAAAACCTTCTGTTTCAATTATTTCCCTGTGTGATTTTGGTAAAGTCTCAATAACCTCAGGTAAAATATTTTCTATTATTTCAATTTCCTTTTCTGCAAGCGGCGCGCCGTATTCACTTTCTACAGTGCAGCAAGCGCCTTTGCATTTTGAAAGATCGCAGGCAAAACATGTATCCATAACTTCCTTACGGATCAGAATTTTATCTAACGAGATCAATGTATCTAAAAACATATATATATTTTAACTTTTTATTACTTTGTGGAATAATTTTTGCTAAGATAACGAATTTGAATTTAATTATAAAGAATATAGAACTTTCATTTAAAGATTTTTTTGAGTTTTAAAGTTCAATTTGAATTTGTTTTTATAATTTGATCAAAATGATTGAAAGAATTTATTAAGCTCCGTCTTTTTCTCTTCATTCTGTAAATTTAAAAAACAGCAGAAAATTATTCGCTTCTTTTCAAATAATTTTCTGTGTGCAAATTTAACTTTTCAAATATAAATTTAATAGGCAAAAATGTGGCTTTGAAAAGGTTTCAGATCAACAAAAAGTCCTTCGTGATAAGTATCTTCGGTTGAACGCTGATAAACAGTATCATGAAGCAGATCGGTAAGTTTAAAAGTTTCGTCAAATCCTATCGTATCAATTTTTATTCTGCATTGCGAACTTACGCTTGAATAATTTACTACAACCAAGCGATTTTCATTGCCGAGTTTCCAGTTCCAGGCAAGTATGTTTTTATAAGTTAAATTAGTTTCCCATGAAGGCAATACATCAAGCATTTTCCACAAACCGGTTTTAAAAATTTCATCTTTGGTGATCTGTAAAAGTTTCATGTAAAAATCATAAACAGGCTTATCATTATTTTCCAAAGGTTGGCGTCCAAGCTGAACCGGAAGTTTTGTTCTTCTTCCTTCAAATTGCCCGTCGTAATAAAAATGCATTCCCTGAATTGTGCTTATAATTACTGCTGCTGCGAGCGATCTCGGTTTTCCTAAAAGCATAATTGCGCGCTCTTCATCATGATTTTCAATAAATCTCACTGAGCGTTTCTGATAATCTTCTTCGGCTAATAAATGAAGTTTAATTTCAGTAACATCGCCCCAAGCCAAACGGTCAATTAATTTTTTATCGTAAGTATAATCAAATCCGAGCTGCTGAAGATCCCATTCCAGATCCCAATAAACTTCCGCGATAAAAGTAAAATCCGGAAATTTTTCTTTCACTTTTGAAATTGCGGCGTGCCAAAAATTTTCCTGCGGCTTTTGAAATCCCAGTCTATTTAAAATTCCGCTCCATGTATTATAAAAAACATTATCAAGCGCAAGCATTGCCATATCGCAGCGAACTCCATCACAATACTCGGCAATGTTAAGCAAAGTGTTAACCATAAAATCAAAAGCATCTTTACTGAAATAATTTACCTGAACGGTATCTTCCCAAGGCGGAAAAAAAGGATCCCTTCCGTGGCAAAAATATTTTTCAGCACCATCTAATTTGAAATATGTGTATTTATCGTTTGCGTAAAGATCTTTATTCGCAGGCAGAAAAATTTCGGGATGCTTTTTTAATAATTTTGTGTTTGCGCTAAAATGATTGGGTATAAAATCCAGAAATAATTTCATTCCTTTTGAATTTAGATCTTCACGGACTTTTTTCAAATCCCTGAAATTTCCCAAAGCGGGATTTACAACATATTCATCAATTGCAAAAGGCGAGCCGATAACATCTTCTTCGCAATAATCTCTTAAAGCTTTCTGATAACCTTTTACAAGATAATCCTTAAAACAATAATCAGGAACACTTTCGCTGCACGACTTCCAAACTCCCATAAGCCAAACAACATCAATTCCTTTTTCTTTTAAATCGCTCCAGGCTTCAACCGGAATGTTTTTAAGATTTGCTTTTTGGGTTCCTTCATCAAATTTTCGAATCCAAACGCGGGTATTTATTTCGTAAAGTTTAGGATTATTCAACAGCATTTTTCCACAATTAAAATTAATTCATATTGAAAATTAAGAATAATAAAATTAATAATAACAGACATTTAAATTCAATTGAAAAATTTATATAAGTTAATCTTCGGTTTCCTCTTTTAAAATTGCGCTTCTTTCCTGAACAAGTTCGTGTTTTAATTTCATTAATGAAAGAAGTTCGTTTTCATCTTTTGCCTGTGTAATTTGCTCAAGCGCTTCGGAAATTTCCTCTTCAATTTTTGAAATTTTGAAACTTCTAATTACATCACGCGTTTCTTTTAAAATTATTTTTTCGGAAGGATCACCGGGATTTATTGCATCCCACCTTTTACTTATTCCGTATTTTTCAATTGTCAATTTCCAGAGAAAATCCTGAAGTTCCTTATTCTCAATTTTTTCAATAAGAGAAGCCGGTGAAATATTTTCGCCGTTAAAAAATTGCTCGTAAACAACTTCAGCGGCAAGTCTGAAATTCGGAAGATAAAGTTGTTCCGGTGTAATATGTTCAAAAATATATTTAATTACAGATTTATTTCCCTGAAAAAGAAGTTTCACAATTTCAATTTCGCTTTTGTGAATTTTTACTTTTTGCTCGCCGGATTTTTCTTTTTTTTCTGCTTCACGGATTTTTACCGCAACTGCTTCCTGCCGTTTTTCTTTTTCCTTTTCGCTGCCTAAAATTTTTTCAATTTCAGTTTCTAAAAGTCTTTCGCGTAAATTGAATTTTTTTGCAATATTCTTTAAGAATATTGTTCTTTTTAATTCATCACTTACAAAAGATGCCGATTGAATTAATTGTCGAACAGCTTCGGTCTGTTTTGAAGGATCGTTAAACATTCCTTGCTTTTCAAGTTGAGCAGTTTGATACTCCAGAAAATTTAGCGATTTATTTACAAGTTCGTTAAAATCATCTTTCCCGAATTTATTTATAAAAGTATCGGGATCTTCGCCTTCGGGCATTTCCGCAATTTTAACGTCAAAATTCTGCTTAACTAAAATTTCAATACTTCTTATCGAAGCTTTAATTCCCGCGGGATCAGCATCATAAAAAACCACGATATTTTTTGTATAACGCGAAAGAAGCTGCGCCTGCTCTTCCGTTAATGCGGTTCCGAGCGATGCAACTACATTTTTAACTCCGTTTTGATAAAGTGAAATAAGATCAATATAACCTTCAACTAAAATTGCTTTATCGTGTTTTCTAATTTCATCTTTTGAGTGAAACAGACCGTAAAGCGATTTTCTTTTTGAATAAATTGCGGATTCGGGCGAGTTCAAATATTTTGCCGTATTTTCAGCTTTATCCAAAATTCTTCCGCCGAAAGCAATTACTCTGCCGTTCGGTGAAAAGATAGGAAACATAATTCTGCTGCGGAATTTATCGTAATATCCGCCGCCATCTTTTGCATCAATCAATCCTAAAGATTTTGCTTTATCAAGATCAACATTATTCGCTTTTGCGTGATTTAGAAATCCATCCCAATTCTGCAAAGCGTAACCTAATCCGAAAATCCGCTGAGTTTGAGTTTTGATTTTTCTGCTTTTGAAATATTCGCGCGCGTATTCGCCTTGCAGACTGTTAAGCAAATTTTCGGAAAAATATTTTGCGGCAACAGTATTAATATCGTAAAGAATTTCCTGTTCACTTTGCTGTTCGGGACGAAAATTTTCTTCGATATCAAGAGTAATTCCCGTTTTTTTTGCAACATCCTGAACTGCTTCAACAAAAGAAATACTTTCATAATCCATTAAAAATTTAAAAACATTTCCACCGGCGTGGCAGCCGAAACAGTGATAAATTTGCTTTTCCGGACTTACGGTAAAAGAAGGCGTTTTTTCGGAATGGAACGGACAATTTCCTATAAAATTTTTGCCGCGTTTTTTCAACTGAACATAATCTGAAATTATATCAACAATATTTGCCGCGGTGCGAATTTCTTCTATTTTATTTTCGGGAATTATCATAAACTCTAGGAATTTAAATTTTTTGGTAAGCGAAACTTTTTCATTAATTCAATTTAAATATACAAAAATTTGAGATGGAAAATTTGATTAAGAATTTGAGAATGTAAGAATTCAGAATGAAAGAATAAAAGATTGAAAAGATAAAAAGATTAAGCCGTCATTCTGGCTTGTCCGGAATCAGACGGCATTAAAGATTAAAACTATTGAAAGATAAAAAGATTCAAAGATTGTTGCCGAAGTTATGAAAAACAAAGTGAGGTTTATTTGATATCTTTTAAAATATCCAAAAATTTCGCTCATCTCTAAATCGCCTGATTTATTTTCCTTCAAAATTATTTAAATTATAAATCTGAACTTTACTTTATTTTGATTGTTTAAAGCAAATAAACAAATATTTTATCTAAATGAAATTCAAATTATTTTTACTTTTTGCCGCATTTTTACTTTCCATTCCGGTTTTCGGGCAATCAAACGAGCTTTTTAACAGATTTCGCCTGGCGCAAAGTTACGAGCAAACCGGAAATCTTGAAAAAGCAAAAGCAATTTTTGAAGAAATTTATCAAACCGAGCCGAATAATTTTCAATTTTTTGAAGCGCTTCACAGAGTTTACGTAAGGTCAAAAGAATTTGATAAAGCAATTTCCATTGCCGAAAAAAGATATCAGATAAATAAAGAAGATGTAAATCTAGCCGGAATTTTAGGAAGCACTTATTACCAAAAAGGCGATGAAAATAAAGCGTACGAAGTTTGGGATAATGCGCTAAAAGTAAATCCAAATTCAAGCGTAAATTACAGAGTGATCGGAACTTACGCTGCCGAAAACCGTGCTTATGAAAAAGCTATCGAAATCTATAAAAAAGGAAAAGAAAATTCCGATAACAAACAAAGTTTCATAATTGATATTGCTTATCTTAATTCAATTTTGATGCGCTATGATGAAGCGATAAAAGAATATCTTTCAATTTTGGATGAACAGCCTAATCAAGTTGCGGTTGTAAAATCAAGAATGACAAATTTTATAAACCGTGACGGAATTTTTGAAAAAGCCGTAAATCAAATCGAAGAAAAATTCAAAAAGAACAAAAACGAAAATTATTACGATTTGATGGCTTGGCTTTATATCGAAAATCAAAATTTTGAAAAAGCTTTTGAAATGCATTCAAAACTTGATGAATTCCGCGGAAATAACGGCTCGGAAATTTACAACTTCGCACTTCGCGCATATAATAATAGAGCATTTGAAGCCGCATCCAATGCATATAAATTCATAATCGAAAAATATCCGAATTCGCCTTTTGCAGTAAATTCAAAATTAGGATTTGCGCGCACAAATGAAGCAGTTTTAAATAACAGAAATTTCAATTCGGATGAAATCTGGAAGCCATTTTATAAGATAAATCCCGCAAAAGAATTTAACGAAGTAATTTCATCTTATGAAGAAGTTATAAAACTTTATAAAAAATCAGCCGTAACCGATGAAGCATATTTCAGAATAGGAACAATTCAATTTGAAAGATTAAATGATCTTGATGCGGCAAAAAATACTTTTGAAAATTTGATTGAAATTTCTCCTGTCGGGACTTTTGTAGTTCAGGCAAATTTAAAACTTGCCGAAATTGAAATGCAAAAAGGGAATTTGAATGAAGCGGAAAATTTTTATAAAAAAGTAATTGAAATTTCGCGCTCAACTCCGGCGGAAAAAAATGCAGCAAATTTCAGCCTGGCAAAAATTGAGTTTTATAAAGGAAATTTTGATTTTTCGTCAAAAATGTTAAATAGTATAATAGATGCTTTTACTGATAATATTGCTAATGATGCGATTGAACTTTCCTTAATTATTAATACGAATAAAAAAGATTCAGTGAGTTTAGATAAATTTGCAAAAGCCGAGTTTTTAACTGAACAGAAAAAATTTGCCGAAGCTGCCGGAATTTATTCGGAAACGGCAAAAAATGAAAATCTGCTTACGTTAAGGGATTTAGCCGAATTACGAATTGCCGAAATGTATGTTGCCGAAAATGAACTTTTAAAGGCATCGGAATTGTTAAGTCAAATCATCACAGAAGAAAAATCAAATATCCATAAAGATAAAGCATATTTTCTTTTGGGTGATATTTATAATTACGGCTTAAAAGATAATAATGAAGCAATAAAGTACTATGAAAAATTACTTGCAATTTTCCCAAACTCGTTATATCTTGATGCCGCACGTGAAAACATTAATGTTCTGAAAAATAAAATGAGTGATAAATTATGACAACAAAAAGAACGAACAACAAATCTGTAAGTTGTTCATTTTGCGGAAGGGATGGTAACGAAGTTTCAAGCATGGTTGCGGGTCCTGATGTTTACATCTGCGATCTTTGTATAACCACCAGTGTTGACATTCTTAAAAACAATCTTGCTGCCTACAATACACGCTCAAAAGTTGAATACAATTTAACTCCCGATATGATCAAAAGGAGTTTGGATGAGCATGTAATTGATCAGGATAGAGCAAAAAAAGTTTTGTCAGTTGCGGTTTATAATCATTATAAAAGAGTTCAAAACCGCTCAACTTTTTTTGAATTGGATGATATCGAAATCGAAAAAAGTAATATTCTTTTAATTGGACCAACCGGCGTTGGAAAAACTTTACTGGCGCAAACTCTCGCAAAAATTCTTGATGTTCCTTTTGCAATTGCCGATGCAACCACTTTAACAGAAGCCGGTTACGTTGGTGATGACGTTGAAACTGTTTTGGTAAGATTGCTTCAAGCGGCGGATTACAATCTTGAACGCGCGCAAAAAGGAATTGTTTATATAGATGAAATTGATAAAATTGCACGCAAAAGCGAAAGTGCTTCAATTACAAGAGATGTTTCGGGTGAAGGCGTTCAGCAGGCGTTACTAAAAATTTTGGAAGGAACCGTTGCCGGAGTTCCACCGCGCGGCGGAAGAAAACATCCCGAACAAAGTCTGATAAACATCAACACAAAAAATATTTTGTTCATTGTCGGCGGTGCTTTTGAAGGAATTGAAAACATAATTGCTACCAGAATAAATAAAAGCAAAATGGGATTCGGTTCTGAAATTTCAGGCAGTCACAATATGAACAAAGATGATTTTTTAAGTTTGGTTCAGCCGGAAGATCTTTTAAGATTCGGAATAATTCCTGAATTAATAGGAAGATTGCCGGTACTTTCTCCATTGCAATCACTTTCAAGTGAAGCTATGAAAAGTATTTTAATCGAACCTAAGAATGCGATCTTAAAGCAATATAAAAAATTGTTTATGATGGAAGGAATTGAACTTGAATTTGATCCTTTCGCAATTGACGCGATAGTGCAAAAAGCATTGGAAAGAAAAACCGGCGCGCGTGCGTTAAGATCTATAATTGAAGATTTCATGCTTGATATTATGTACGAACTTCCTTCAATGGAAAATGTTGAAAAATGTATAATTACACGCGATTCCGTTTTGGAAGGCGCAAAACCGATTTATATTGAAGAAGAAAGAAAATCTGCATAAGGAAAAATTTAATTTTCCCAGGCCTCTTTAAAATTAAAGAGGCTTTTTTATTTTTAAATGAAATTTGAAAAAGGAACTTTACTAGGTAAAATTTGGTAAAATTAAAAATTGATAAAATGTTAATTTCTTTACTAAAAGATTTATCATTCCGGCTTCGGAATCTTTTTTCAATTTCATTTTGCGAATAATCTTTTTAAACTGAAAAATAAAAATCCCAATGAAATATATTTTATTCTTAATTCTTTTTACCGCAACCAATTTCGCGCAATCGAAAATTTTGATCAATATGGATCTTAATCAAACCAATCATTTGAAAGCTTACGGAATTACATTCAATTCATTGGAAAAAGGCGGCAAAGCGGGTTGGCTTCTTAATTATCGCGGCGGTTCGTTTTTGCTCGATTATTCCGATGAAATTGCTGCAGTTTGTAGACTTAAAAATGTTTCCTTCGAAACTCTTTCTGCTTCCGAAGCAGTTGAAATTTATTCATTCGTGCAAAGTGAAGATCAAAATATGGATGTGGTTCATCTTGAAAAAGCACCGAAAATTGCGGTTTACGTTCCGCCCGGATTTCAACCTTGGGATGATGCCGTTACCTTAGCTTTGGAATATGCCGAAGTTCCTTACAAAAAAATTTGGATTGAAGAAATTTTAAAAGGCGATCTTGAAAATTATGATTGGCTGCATCTTCATCACGAAGATTTTTCGGGACAGTACGGCAAATTTTACGCAAGTTTCAGTAATGCGCCGTGGTATCAGGAGCAGCAAATTCTTTACGAAAATGAAGCGAAAAAATTGGGATTTTCCAAAGTTTCCGAAATGGAAAAAGCGGTTGTTGTAACAATAAAAAATTATATTTCGCAAGGCGGATTTCTTTTTGCAATGTGCTCGGCAACAGATTCATACGATATTGCGCTCGCTGCGGAAAATGTTGATATTGCTGATAAAATGTATGATGGCGATGCACCGGATCCAAACGCGCAAAGCAAACTTGATTTTTCCAACACGCTCGCTTTCGAAAATTTCAAAATTGAAATGAATCCTTTTGTTTATGAATATAGCGATATTGATATTCAATTGACTGAAATCGGTTCGCAGGAAAATGATTATTTCACTTTGTTTGAGTTTTCCGCAAAATATGATCCCGTTCCAACAATGCTAACGCAAAATCATGTGAACTTGGTGCGCGGATTTATGGGACAAACTACAATGTTCAGAAAAAATTTGATCAAAAAATCAGTTTATAATTTAGCCGAAAGAGCCGGCACAGATCAGGTAAAATATATTCACGGAAATTTCGGAAGAGGAACTTTTACTTTTTACGGCGGGCACGATCCTGAAGATTATCAGCATGCCGTTGGAGATCCGCCAACTGATCTGAACATTTACAAAACTTCGCCGGGTTACAGATTAATTTTGAATAATATTCTTTTCCCGGCTGCAAAAAAGAAAAAGCAGAAAACTTAGTAGATTTTAGAATATAAGAAATCAGCAGGAAAGAATTTATAATTAAAATTTTAATAGTCATTCCGAATTTCGAAAGGGATGAAAAATCTTTTGCATAATTTAATTATTTCTATAAAAATATAAATTGTCATCGCGAGTCCCGATTAAATCGGGACGCGGCGATCTCCGGAATTTTAAAAGCAGAGATTGCTTCTGCCGATTTAATTGGCATCGCAATAACAAACGATTTTTAATCTTTCAAATAAATCGGGAGAATGAAAGCGGTTAGCTAGTTAGATAAATTATGTCATTCCGGCTTGTCCGGAATCCTTTTTTTTTATTTATATTTTGACGAAAGGATTCCGGACACTCATTGGCACAGACAGGCCGTAATGACGAAATTAATTTCTTCAAATTTTTCAAATCTTTTTATCTTGGAATCTTTATATCTTTTCATCTTTAAATTCTGATTTCAAAATCGTAAATTGAAATTTATTAAATCACGATTCTAACATTATTAATTCAACATTCAAAAAAATGAAAACCGTAATATTAAAAAATTTTCAAGATGATATTCCCGTTGGAAAAATTGTATGCGTTGGAAGAAATTACGCAGATCATGCAAAAGAATTGGGAAATGAAGTTCCGAAATTTCCGATAATTTTTTTCAAACCAAATTCGGCAATAATTTATTCCGACGGAAAAGTTATTCATCCGACTTTTTCACAAGATCTTCAGCACGAAGTTGAACTTGTTTTGCTTATCGGGAAAAATGTTAAAAATGCAACTTTAGAGGAATCGGAAAATGCAATTTCAGCCTACGCAATCGGGCTTGATATGACTTTGCGCGATATTCAAAAAGAAGCATCGAAAAAAGGCGAGCCGTGGACCGTTGCTAAAGGATTTGATACATCGGCAGTACTTTCGGAATTTATTTCAAAAGAAGATTATCAATTAACTTCGCAAGAAGAAATGTGGCTTAAAGTAAACGGTGAAGTTCGCCAAAAAACGAAATTGGAAAATATGATTTTTAATCCTGCTGAACTTGTAAAAAATATTTCTTCGATGATGAGTTTGCAAAAAGGCGATCTTATTTTTACCGGAACTCCAGCAGGCGTAAGCAGAGTTTTTCCCGGTGATAAAATTGAAGCAGAAATTGAAAATATTGCTTCTTTAAATTGCACTATTGAAAAAGAGTAAATTCAATTAAAAAGTTTTGAAAACAAATTGTGGTTTCAATTTATTCTGAAGTCCTAACAGTAAATTAAATTTTTTACTTTTCAAAAATTAATTTAAAAAAATTAAGAGATGCAAAATTCTGCATCCCTTAAATATAAAATTATAATTCCAAGATTACTTCCCCGAAAAATATTTTTATTTATTGAATTTCATTCCGCTTGGTTTATAAAATTCGAAATCAAAAATTAACTGATTTTAATATTGAATTTTGAACAGATAAAATTTCTTCAATATTTACTTCCCGATTTGACACTTCTCCTGATGGCATTGCCGAAAGTTCAAAATAATTATTTTGATATTTGAAAACCGCTACTCTTATCGTATCAGAATTTTCATTTTGAAATTTGTATGCCGCAATTCTATTATTTTTAATTTCGAAAAATTCATCCTTATCTATCTTTACAAATTTTTCTTTAAGCTGATTCCTTTTTAGTTCACGACTGTAATTAAGCATTGCCGAAAGTTCATCACTTGAAATTGATTTCATCATTAATGAATCATAATTCATTTTTACAAAAGAAATTGTTGCGGAAAAATCATCCTTGATAAGCCACAGATCAATGCAATTGCAAATATCATCTTCTGCCGAAGTCCAGCCAAGTGGAATTTGTACTGTTAAATCAGTACTTTCGGAATAAGCAATATCATCGGAAAGCGGGTAATCTTTTTTCATATCAATCTTTTTGCTTGCCGTGCAGGATGAAAAAATTTGAACAAGAATTATTATTGAACAAATATTCAATAAAGGATAAAATTTATTTCCGAAAAATTTTTTCTTCATCAAAAATAACTTACTTAAATTATTTGCGTTTGTATTTAGGCGTTTCCAAAGTTAAGATCAAAGAAATTCTGTGTGAATCCGGCAATCTTTCATCTTCGGAAAGGCTGAATCTTGCGAATGAATAATCAATCGTTAATTTGGGAAGTACAACTCCCGCGCCCATTGTAAATTGCTTCACATCGCTGTAACCGAATCTAGCGGCAAATAAATTATTGTAATTATATTCTATGCCCAAATGTGAATCAAAACTTACCGCACCCAAATTAAATTGCGATGCTGTTTTTCTGTTTTCAAATCTTACATCAAGATCAACCAATGGAATCAATGTTCCGAAAGGAAATTTCAATGAATATGCAGTTCCGAATTTGGCCGTTGGTGTAACAAGTTCATTTCTTCCGGTACTCCATGAAACTAAAGTTGTGGTTACATCTTGTATATTTGCGCCGAGCATCAAATTTTCAAAAGGTGAATATAAAGCGCCGATATCAAATCCAAATCCGGTTGCACTGTATTCTGCAATATCTCTGCGGATTACTTTTAAATTTGCTCCGTAAGAAAATTTTTCGGAAAGCTTTTTTGCAAAAGATAAATACATTGCGTAATCGGCATTACTGAATTCAGAAATTTTTGAATAATCGGGAAGTCCGTCGTTCGTAATATCCAAAATTCCGTCGCCGTTCAAATCCTGCCATGCATTTCGCGTATCGGGAATTCCGTCAATCGCTAAGCGGATAATGCTGATTCCGAAAGTCATATCGCTGCCGTAAGGAAGTGCAGCAGCTCCGTAAGAATAATTTACAAGATTGCCAAATTTTTCTTCGTGCATTAATCCGATTTGCGGATATTCTAATTTTGAAAGTCCGGCGGGATTCCAATAGCCGGCAGTAACATTGTTGGCAATTGCAACATAAGCGCCGCCGAGCGCGCCTGCACGACTTCCAACGCCGATTGCCATAAATTCACCGGCATATTTTCCGACTACGGTTTGCGAATTTAAATTTGAAAAAGTAAGAATTGCAAAAAAGAAGAAGCAAATTTTTTTTAACATAAGATCTCCAAACTGCCTTTTACAGATAATTAATTTCCTTAAAACATCGTAACGGTTTTTTCTATAAAAATTCTTCCTTAAAATATTTGGCAGTTTATTATAACAATTCTAAAATTAAAAAAAATATTGAGAATAAAAAAGATGAAAAATAATTTTATATAGGGTGAAATTTGACTTTTATTTTCAGTACATTATTAAAAAACTTTACAAACAAAAGTTCAAGCAGTTTTTTTCAACTCCTGATCAATTTTTTCTTTAAGAAGAATTTTAATTAAAGATTGATACGGAACATCTCTTTTATTAGCTAAAATTTTTATATCTTCCAAAAGAAATTCCGGCAACCGTAAAGAAATTGTTTTTGTTGATGGTTTTAGATTCGGGAAATTCACTGATTTCGCTTTTTTCCAATCAACATATTCTGATGAATCTTCTTTTGCCCAAAATTCCCTTTCTTCATTTTCAGATTTAAATTTCGGAATGTTTTTTAATTTCTTCATTATAAATTTCTCTTTCTTTTTTATTCATATCCCGTGCAGAAATTATTCTTATTAAATTTTTCCTGATTGTAAAAACAATAAATAAATTTCTGTCTGAATCAGTTCTTCCTAAAAGGTAATATCTTTTTTCGCTTTTCGAATGTTTTTCGTCATCAGTAACAATTAAATGTTTATTGAAAAACACTTGTTCACTTTCCGGTCGTGAAACTTTATGTTTCTCCCAATTCTTTTCGGAATTTCCTTTATCCCACAAAAATCCTTCTGTTTCTGAAAATTCATTTTTCATTAATTCAAAATAATTATTTTTCTGTATATTATAAAAATATACAATTTCTTTCAATAATTATTTATTTGTAAAAATGATTTATTTGAATTTTACTCTATAACAATAATGCCGAAACAGAATAATTCTATTTCGGCATTATTAAAAATAAAAATATTGCTGCTTACTTAAATTCGATCAATGATTCATCATAATCTTCAACTTTTTCAAATCCCAATAAATTCAAAATTGTTGAAGCTACATTTGATAAACCCGCATTTTTAACATCTGCCATTTTATATTCGCCATTGTAATTTGGATCAAAAATTATAAATGGAACCGGATTTAAAGTGTGCGCGGTTTTTGGAGTTTTAATGCCGTTCTTTACTGTGAACATTTCATCGGCATTTCCATGATCTGCAGTTACGATCGCAATTCCGCCAAGATCTTCAATAACATCAAGTAATTTTCCTACGCAGCCATCCACTGTTTCAACTGCGGTAATTGTTGCGCCCATTGATCCGGTATGACCAACCATATCGCCGTTTGCAAAATTTACTCTGCCGAATCTGAATTCATTTGTTTTCAAAAGTTCAATTGTTTTTTCTGTAATTTCATCAGCTTTCATTTTTGGCGCTTGATCAAAAGGAATTTTATCTGAAAGAAGTTCAACATATTTTTCCAATTTCGGATCAATATAGCCGGAGCGGTTTCCGTTCCAGAAATAAGTTACATGTCCGAATTTTTGGGTTTCTGAAATTGCAAAACTTGTAACTCCCGCAGCGCATAAATATTCGCTAACGGTTCTATCAATTTCCGGCGGAGTTACCAAATAATTTTTTGGTATGTGAAGATCACCATCATATTCCATCATTCCCGCAAAAAATACATTTGGAACATTTCCTCTTTCAAAAGTATCAAGATCTTTTTCTTCAAATGCGCGTGAAAGTTCAATTGCTCTATCACCGCGGAAATTGAAAAGTACAACAGCATCACCATCAACAATTTTTCCAACGGGATTTTCATTTTCATCAACAACAACGAAAGAACCCATATATTGATCGATCATTTTAGGATCTTCATCGTAAAAAGTTCTAACCGCATCTGTTGCTGATTTAAATTTTCTTGCAACACCGTGAACATGCGCATCCCAGCCGCGTTTTACAATAGTCCAATCGGCATTGTATCTATCCATTGTAACATTCATTCTGCCGCCGCCCGAAGCAATTTTATAATCGGTGTTATATTCTTTGCTGTATTTTGCCAAAATATCTTGAGTGGGAACAAGATAACTTAAAGCGGATTTTTCACCGACATCGCGTCCATCAAGTAAAGTATGAACTCTGACTTTTTTCACGCCTTGAGTTGCACAAAAATGAAGAAGCGCGTAAAGATGATTTATGTGTGAATGAACATTTCCATCTGAAAGAAGTCCGATAAAATGAACGGTGCCTCCATTCTTTCCGATTTCGATAATTTTTTTCATCGTTTCGGATTTGAAAATTTTTTCATTTGTAATTGCGTTGCTCACCAAAGCCGCGCCTTGCGCAAAAACTCTTCCCGCGCCGAGTGCGTTATGCCCGACTTCACTGTTTCCCATATCATCTTCCGAAGGCATTCCGACTGCCGGACCGTGAGCGCGAAGCTGAGTTTTTAATTCTGATTTCATTAAGTCATCTAAAACAGGCGTGTTTGCCAAGTGAACTGCATCGCTTTCATCTTTTTTCCCGATTCCAACTCCATCCATTACTACAAGTAAAACAGGACCTTTTCTTCCACTGAAATTTTTTAATTTTTCTAATTTTAACGACATCATTTTTCCTTTATTTATAACATTTTTTAAATCTATGAAATATATCTAATTTAAATAAAAATAGCATTAAAGCTAAATATGATTAAGTCATTCTTTCTTCTCTAATTAAATTTATTGTGATATTTTGAAATGTTCCTTATTTTTATTTTTAACAAACTTCAAAATGATATGAGCAAAAGTTTTATCAATAAGATTTTAAGTGAAGAGCAATTACAAAAAATTGCCGATAAAATAAGTGAAATGGAAAAGCAAACTTCCGGCGAAATTCGAGTAAGCGTAAAAGAAGGAAAGCCGTTATTTAAAACCAATACACCGATTTTCGATTTGGCAAAAGATGAATTTTTCAAATTAAAGATGAATGAAACCCGCGATAAAACGGGAATTCTTTTATTTATGCTTTTGAAGGAACATCAATTTCAAATATTGGCTGATCAGGGAATTAATGATAAAGTTGCTCAAACTGTTTGGGATGGAATTCGCGATGATATGGCAAAATATTTTAAAGAAGGAAACTTTTTTGAAGGATTGATTTTCGGGATTGATGAAGTCGGTGGAATTTTAGCAAAGTTTTTCCCTGTCAAACCGGATGACACAAACGAACTTTCAAATAAAGTTGAGTATTGAGTGGAGAAGATAAGAAGACTTTACATTTATTGCCCAAGTTTATGCCGCAATCATAAGCTTGGGTTTTTATTTTATTTTTCTATTGTTTGCTTTTATTTATTCACTGTCTTTTACCTATTATTAGTATGGCTTTATGAAAAATTGGATGATCAACAAATACACCTGCGCTCGCAATAATATCATTTTTTGAATGAGCTGAATAAAGTATTGTATTCATACCCCAATCAATGTAAATCTGCTTCCAATTTAATCCATTATAATGCCATGTATCTGCTTGATCTCCTACTGTATAAACATCATTTGAAGATGTTCCGGTAATCTTATAATCAAAACGAAAAGTAGATTTAATCCACTTTGAAGATGAGTCAACACCTAATTTATTTCTGAACACACCATAATCACTGTCAATAAACATATCTTTATTCGTAATGAATATACTGCTGATATAACTACCGTAAGGTTCTTTATCGGATGCCGTATTTTGTTCCCAAACTTTAGTTACCTTATTATCTTTGAGTTTAAGAAGTATGCTTTCTCCGGTTAAGTATGAATATCCGTTTATCCAGATTTCATCACCGTTTGCTGCAATGTCCTTCAATGGAATAGATATTCCAAGGGGAATTGACATCCAATCGGTACCATTAAAATGAATTAGTTTATCTTCTTTTAAAAAATATATATCCTTGGGTTTTTTACCTAAGATCTTTTTTGCAAATCCGGCTCCATTACCATTTCTTTGTGTCCAAGATTTTCCATCATAGTGAAATACATTTCCTGCAGAGATCCAGACGTCATTTTCACTAAAAGCGAATATCGAATGTCCTTCTACAAATGAACTATCTGTACTACTGCTAGTCGGATAAAGAATTCTTGTTACTGACATTAGTCTGATTAATTTCCATTCCTTACCATCCCAATGAGCTACATTATAAGGATCTATCCAATTGCCAAGGGAATCATAAGTGTCAGAATCTTCAGTAAAAATTTCTCCTACAGCCCAGATATTATTTTCATTTATAATATGGATATTAATGAAATGGGAGGGATTAACTACTCCACCAAACTTGAATATTTTCCAAGTATAATTGTGACTTGTAATATCCATTGTTTGAGCAATTGCAGAAGTCTTTTTGCTTAAATTTCCACCCTTTAGATAAGCAGCTTCTATTTTGTAGCTTGTATTTGAAAAGAGAGTGTCTAAATAAATCAGTGTATCTGAAGAAAGATGAAATTGATTTGTTTCTTTATCATCAATAAATAATTTTACTTCATTAGGTTTATCAATTTTAAGTTTTATCCAAGCTTCTGTGCATGAAACATCTTCAACTTCTATAGATAAATTTATTTTATCTTCCGGCGGAATTTCCGGATCATTAGGCTCTGTGCAGCTTAAAAAATAAAGTGAGGGAAAAAGAAAAATGAATAATTTGAATTTCATCAAAACCCCAAGGAAAAAGATATTTTATTAAAGGCAAAATTATGATTTTAAATCTGAAAAGGAAAGTTGTTAGAAATTTAAAAAACTCTAAGCGTCTTGTCATCGCGAGGGAGGAACGACTGTGGCGATCTCAGAGATTGCTTCACTTCGTTCGCAATGACAAAATAGATTAAGATCAAGATCATGATTAAGAAATTTGAAAAGAGATTGTTGCGCTCCGCTCGCAATGACACCAACTAAATTTGTCATCACGAGGAATGAAATGACGAAGTGATCTCTGCGATTGCTTCACTTCGTTCGCAATGACAAAGAAAGATTCCGGACAAGCCGGAATGACGGATATAAAGATTTCTCGCTCCGCTTCGAAATGACAAATAGCAAATATATTTTCTGTATTTTTATCTTTCTAATCTTTTCATCTTTTAATTATTACTCCACCGGATCAATATGAACAAAAACTTTATTTACCTCATCCATTGCTTCAATTGAAAATTGTACTTTTTTCCCGATGTCGTGGGATTCGCGAGTGGTTGCGTTGTGCTTTACATCAATATGAATTTCGATGTGATATTTATCGCCTACATAATACGATCGGATATCATTTAAACCTTCAACGCCTTTAACTTTAAGCGCGCGGTTTGCAACTTCAATTATAAATTCTTCATCGGCGGCTCTGCCCATCAAATAATCAATATTTTCGCGCGCAATTTCGTAACCCGATTTGAAAATGAAAAACGCAACTAAAATTCCGGCAACGCCGTCAACTCTCGGATAACCGAATTGCACTCCCAAAATTCCTATCAAAGCCAATGATGAAGCGAGAACATCGTTAATGCTATCTAAAGATTGCGCGCGAATTGCGGGCGAATTATATTTTTTACCGATATAAACTTGATAACGATTTAAAAATAGTTTTGTAATAATTGAGATTCCGAGAACCGAATAAACAAAAATATCAACTTTTACTTCTGCCGGATTCATAATTCTTTTTATCGATTCCTGAACGATATCCAATCCTAAAACTCCCGCAAAAACCGCTACAATAAATGCCGCAATAGGTTGGGCGGCTGTATGTCCGAATTGATGATTTTCATCCGGTTTTCTTCGCGAAATGTTCACTCCGAATTTTACCGCAAAAGATGAAATAATATCGGTAAGTGAATTTACTGCTTCGGAAATTATTGCAATCGAATTTGAAATTAATCCGACTGTAATTTTTAAAATGAAAAGAATAATATTTGTTGCCAGCGCAACATTTGTGGCTCGTTTTAAATAAGGCATATTTTATTTTTCAAAACTGAATTCCTAAATATAATATCATAATGAAGAAATTTCATTTTTGAAAGATGAAAAAATTTTTGTGCATAATTGTTACAAAGTAAAAAAGATATGTTAAGGTTGTTTATTTGAAAAAGATTTTATTTGAATCAAAAAGATTACTTAAGGAATTCGTTCCGATTTATTATATCAGATACTTTTTAGAAAAGACTCCCCCGAAAAAATCGGGATAACTATTTCAGTTGACATCATTCCCGCAAGTCCCGATTTCCCGATTTAATCGTGAGGGACGCGTCGGGAATCCTTTCTAAATAAAAAAGATTCCGGACAAGCCGGAATGACGGAAATATTGTAGGAGTTCTTAAGAATTGAGATCTTTAATCACTTTACACGGATTTCCTGCGGCAAAAACATCACTTGGAATATTTTTAGTTACAACAGAACCCGCGCCGATAACTGCTCTATCGCCAATATTTACTCCCGGCAAAATTATTGCTCCGCCGCCGATCCAGACATTATTGCCTATCGTAATCGGTTTACCTAATTCTAATCCGCTTGCTCTTGTTTTCCAATCCAAAGGATGAGAAGCAGTATAGATTTGAACGTTTGGGCCGAATAAAACTTCATTGCCTATTTTTACAGTGTTTACATCCAAAATCACACAATTAAAATTGAAGTAAACTTTTTCTCCGAGAAAGATATTTTTTCCGTAATCGCAAAAAAATGGCGGTTCAATCCAAGGTTCACTTTTCGCACCACCGAATAATTTTGAAAAAGATATTTTGATCGCTTCGGAATTGCTTAACGGATTATTAATTATTTTTAAAAGATCGCGCGTACTTTTACGCATCTCGGAAAGTTCCGGATCAGTTGCATCATACAATTTTCCGGCAAGCATTTTTTCTTTTTCAGATTCCATAATTTTTGCTTTTGATAATAAAAAATTCCGGACAAGCCGGAATAATGAATTACATATTTCCTCTCCCTTTTTAAGGGAGAGGATAAAAGGTGAGGGTTTACAAAATTATTAGGATTTTTCTTCCCAAACTTTTGCAATTTCGATAATGTTTTTAACAGCCATTTCCATATCTTGAATTGCAATCCATTCTAATTGCGAATGGAAACTGTGTTCGCCGGCAAAAATGTTTGGAGTTGGTAATCCCATGTATGAAAGTCTTGCGCCATCAGTTCCGCCGCGAATCGGATTCATGATCGGTTTAATATTCAATCTATTCAATGCTTCAATTGCATAATCGGTAACTTGCGGATGATCATCCAAAACATATTTCATATTTCTGTATTGTTCAATTACCTGAAATTCAAATTTTGCTTCGGGATATTCTTTAACTGTTTTTTCCGCAAGATCTTTTAAATAATCTTCATATTCTTTTAATTTTTCGGTAACGAAATCACGAATAATAAATTTGATCGTGGTAAATTCTTCATTTCCGTTTATTGAATTCGGATGAACAAATCCCTCACGCTTTTCAGTAGTTTCAGGTGAAAAACTATCTTTCGGTAAACTATCTAAAAATTTTGCGGCAATTTTCATTGAGTTTACCATTCTGCCTTTTGCAAATCCGGGATGAATATTTTTTCCGATGAATTTTATTACTACAGCATCGGCACTGAAAGTTTCGCTTTCAATTTCACCGCGGGTTGAACCATCAACTGTGTAAGCATATTTTGCACCGAATTTTTGAACATTAAATTTTTCAGTTCCTCTTCCGACTTCTTCATCGGGAGTAAAACAAACTTTTATTGTTCCGTGTTTAACTTCCGGATGAGTAATTAAATAATTCATAGCATCCACAATTTCGGCAACGCCGGCTTTATTATCAGCGCCCAAAAGTGTTGTGCCGTCAGTTGTGATAATATCAAATCCGATCATATCTTTTAATAACGGATTTTGATCAACTCTAATTACTTGAGATGTATCATTTGGAAGAATGATATCACCGCCTTGATAATTTTTGTGAATTATAGGATTTACATTTGCGCCTGTAACAGCGGGAGAAGTATCAACATGCGCAATAAATCCGATCACCGGAACATCTTTATCGGTATTTGAAGGAAGTGTTGCAATCACATAACCGTTTTCATCAAGATGCGCATCTTTTAAACCGATCTGTTTTAATTCTTCAACTAAATCTTTTGAAAGGACTAATTGTTTTTCTGAGCTTGGGAATGATGTGGATTCTTCATCTGATTGCGTATCGTATTTTACATACTTCAGGAATCTTTCGACGCAGGTAAATTTGTAATCGGGATCGAACATTACTGAACCTCGTTTTATTTTGTAATAAAATTAAATTTAATGTATATAATATTGAAAACCGATTTGAAATTCAACTTTATTTAGTTGTCAGTTATCAGTTAATAGTTTTCATTTTAAAAATTGTTTAGCACGCAGCAGAAAACACATAAAATTTATTTAATACAATAAAACCGTCTGATTCTCGACAAGCGAGAATGACGGATTTTAATCTTTTTACAAAATTTGTCCTTCCGGCTTGTCCGGAATCAGACAAATTTTATGTCTTTAAATGATTGCTAAAAGCTTAATAATTACTTCATCTTGATCACGACAAAAGTCATATCATCATTAACATTTTTGGAACTGCTCCATTTTTCGCATTCGCAATTTAAATTTTCAATTATATCTTCAAAGGAATTTTGTGCGGCATTTTGGAAAATTTCCGCAGCGTTTTCAATTCCAAGCAATTCGTTTTTTTCATTCATCAATTCAATAAATCCATCACTCGAAAAAAGAATTATATCGCCGGAATTCAAAATCAATTCTTTTTCTGAATAAGGAAAATTTACAAAACTTCCCAACGGCATACTTTTCTGATAAATAATTTCAACTGATCTATTTTCATTTTTAAACCAAAATACAGGCGGCATTCCCGCATTTGAAATGATCAATTTGTTATTTTCAAACCTTGCAATTTCAAGCGCCATAAACATATTATGAAGTTTCATTTGCTTTATTGCTTTGGTAGAAGTTTTTATGATTTGCAAAGGCTCATTTCCGGCAAATGCCTGAAACAAACTCTTTGCCGCTGCAACCATTACGCCTGCTTTTGCGCCGTGTCCGGTTGCATCGCCAATTGCCAAAGTTAAAATATTATTTTGGGAAATTTGATAATCGTAATAATCACCGCCAACTTCAGCTGCGGTTTTCATAAACATTGCAATTTCAAAATTTTCAATTTCGGGCGGCGTTTGTGGAAGCATTGATAATTGAAATTTCCGTGCTTCTTCAAGCTCAAAAGTTTTACGATCATTTTCTGCTTCAAGCAAACGCCTTTCAATTTCACTTTCCTTTGCTGCTTTTTCCTGCTCCAAAGTTTTTTGCGAAAGCAGTTTTACATTTTCCAATTGATTTGCCAAATCTTTATTGGTAAGCGCAAAATTATATGAAAGATATAACGACATAAAAATTGCCAATCCTAAAACGCCGTAAAAAGTTATAATTTCATATCCGCCGAAATTTTCAAGGTAACCGTAATTTATAAGTATGTTGTAAATTGCAAAAAATGCCAGCAGGAAAAATCCTATTTCAACAAGAATAATTCCTTTTAATTTTTTTTCGGTTCGTTTTATAAAAACAATAATTATTTCAATGAAGGAAATAAGTATATATAAATTAATTGCGTTGGCCAGATTATTATCAGGCTTAAACGACCAGATCAAAATTATAATTGCCAATAAAATAAAAACATAACTTCTTTTGGGAATTTTATAATACGCAACCGAATAGGCAGTTAAAAGTCCGAAAAGAACTGTTATTGCAACCGCAAAATTTGCTACATCATAATAAAAAAGAATTTCTTTAATATTTGTTGAAATATATCTTTGATCAAAAGTAAAAGCTATAATTGAAAATCCGATCAAACAAATTGAATAAAAAAGATTTTGCTTTTCTTTCGGATAAAAAATAAAAATCATAAAATGAATTAATGCAAGCACAAAAGGAACAATCGTAAAAACCATATGATAGATTGTGCGCGATCTGTAAGTGGTGTGCAATTCAATTAATTGTTTATCAATATCTTTTAGAAAAATAATAAATCCGGCATCAAAACTTCGCGAGTTTATATTTTGAAAATCATAACTTGCGTAGCGGATCGCAATCACCTGATGAGATTTATTTTCGAGATCTAAAATTTTCCAGATTCTGTTTTGAACAGATTTATTTTGATTAATATCATCACTCACAATTCCGTAAGATGAATGAAATTTTCCGTTAAAATAAATTTCGCTTGCACCTAATTGATTTATATAAAACGCTACAGGTTTTCCCCATAAAGTTGAATCAACCCAAAGATGAAGTCTGTACCAGCCGATTCCGTTAAATCCGCTTTCCGGTTTATAAACATTTGAAATTACGGATGAAGAAATTTCCCAATTCGTATCATCAAAATTTTCCGAAGCCCAAATTTTATTATCGCCTTTATGATATTTGAATCCCGAATTTATTGATATTCCGTTTAAATTTTGATTGAGAATTTCTCTATCTATTATTAAAGCTCCTGCTTTTGTTTGATTTTTCCAGCAGCAAATTTGATGATGAATTACCGTATCGTTTTGTAAACTGATTTCAAAATTATCAAATTCCAATCCCAAAGAATCAGAAGCCTCGTTCTGCCAGCTTCCCAAAGTAAATTTGTATTCAATGTTTTCTCCTTTATCAAAAAAAAATTCTTTGCTCCAGATAGAATCATTTTGCTTTTCAAGTTTTGCGTTTGCAGGATTCCAATTTCCTAATTCCTCAATATTTCCGGTAATAAAAATTGAATTTTGATCTAAATCTTTTTCGGTTTTTACAATAAATTTTATTTTTACTTTTTCAATTTTTTTTTGGCAGGAAAAAAAGATAAGCGGAATAAAAATCAGCGAAATGTAAATTGAAATATTTTTGTGAATTTTCATTTTAGAAGAAAAGTGATTTTAAATTTATTATCAAAAATAAATTTAATATTTCAAATTTCACAATAAAGATTTTGAGAAGTTATTTTATAATTAACAAAATTCAAGTTTTCAATTTTAATTGAATTTCAGAAGTAAAAAAAGCCGTCTGATCCTGAATTCCGATTTAAACGGGACAGAATGACGGCTTAATTTTATAATAAATTTGTCATTCCGGCTTGCCCGGAATCAGACAAATTTCAAATGCTGATAAGCTAATAAATCACGGATAAAATCTTACTCCCAAAGCAACATCAACTGCGCTGCCGAAATCAGGAGCCAATCCGATCAATGTGCCGAATTCAAAAAATATTTCCATCGGAGTTCTTTCAGGTACAACATTAATTCCGAAAACTCCGCGGATTCCTATTCCAACTCCATCATCACGATAGTAAAATTTGCCTTTATCGGATTTGTACCAAATTCCGCGTCCCTCGCCAATACCCAAAGCAGCGCCGGGTCCGGCATACAAATTTACGATTCTGGATTGAAATGCATCGAAATGCCAAAGATAATCAACACCAATTCTCGGACTTCCGAAATATGAACTTCCGAGCGAAAATGCCAAAGCGTTATCTCTATCGGTCCAATATTTCAAACTGGCGCCGGTCGGGTCGCCGATCATAATTCCAAATCCAAAATTTTTTCCATTTGGTCTTGTTTGTGATTTAGTAAATCCGGCAGCAAAAAACAGAACAATAATTACTAAAAGAATTTTTTTCATCTTTTCTCCGTATAAGTTTATTCATTTATTTTTTCAACCTTGAGCCGCTGAAATTTAATCTGAAAATCATTATTGAATCAAAATATTTACCGCAAAAAAATCTATACTTAAATAAAGGTGATTTCCTTTTAGCTTTTCCGGATCAATAAAATTTTTAACTTTTCAGAAAATAAAATTAACTGCCCAATATTTAATTTTGGATGAAAATCCGCATAAAATCAAGCAACATCAAATTAAATTGATTTATTTGGATTTATTTATTAAATAAAAAGAAAAGGGCACAAAAATCATTCCCGTTATTTTAAATGGAATTTTGTTATGAATTCAAAAACAAAAACTTTAACATCAAATCAAAAGGTTGATGCTACAGGTAATATTTTCTCAACGGCAAATTCGCTTATCGTCAATTATAGATCAGTAAGAAATTTTTCGCGTGAAATTTGTAAAACTTTAGAACATGAAGATTTTGTAATTCAATCAATGCCGGATGTAAGTCCTACTAAATGGCATTTGGCGCACACGACATGGTTTTTCGAAACTTTTATTTTGTCTGAATTTCAAAAAGATTATAAACCTTTTAATCCGCTTTTCAAATATTTATTCAACTCATATTATGTTCAAGTTGGTGAAAGATTTCCAAGACCGCAGCGCGGATTATTATCACGTCCAACAGTTTCAGAAGTTTTTGAATACAGAAATTATGTTGATCAAAAAATGGCTGAGCTTTTGGAAAATACTGATGAAAAAACTTTGAACGAAATTAAAAAAGTTTTTGAAATCGGAATAAATCACGAGCAGCAGCATCAGGAATTGATGTTGACCGATATTAAACATGTGCTATCGTTAAATCCTTTGCGTATTCAATTTTCAAACGGAGAAAATATTATTGTAAAATCTGTTCCTGAATTAAATTGGATTTCTTTTGATGAAGGTATTTACGAAACAGGATTTGGAGGAGAGGATTTCGCATTTGATAATGAATTTCCGCGTCATAAAGTTTATTTGAATTCTTTTGAAATTGCGAATCGCTTAATTACAAACGGCGAGTATTTGGAATTCATTAATGCGGGCGGTTATAAAAAACAGGAACTTTGGCTTTCCGATGGCTGGTACACAAAAGAACGCGAAAATTGGGAAGCGCCGCTTTATTGGGAAAAGCAAAATGGTGAGTGGTTCAATTTCACTTTGAACGGATTCAGAGAAATTAATTTGGCTGAACCCGTAACTCACATCAGTCATTACGAAGCGGATGCTTTTGCACGTTGGAAAGGCGCAAGATTAGCAACAGAAGCCGAGTGGGAAATTGCTGCAGGTACTGTAAACATTGAAGGTAATTTTGTTGAAAGTGGAAATTTTCATCCCGTTCCGCTTCATGAAAATCATATCAAAAATGAAATTCATCAAATGTTTGGGGATGTGTGGGAATGGACTTCAAGTCCGTATGTTGAGTATCCCGGTTTCAAAACTTTGGAAGGCGCGCTCGGCGAGTACAACGGAAAATTTATGAGCAACCAAATGGTTTTACGAGGCGGAAGCTGCGCAACTTCACTTTGGCATATTCGTAAAACTTACCGAAACTTTTTTCCTTCATATGCGCGCTGGCAATTTTCCGGAATCCGATTGGCTCGAATTAAAATATAAAGGTGAATTATGTTAACCAAAAATGAAACCGCTGATATTGCTTTAAAAAATGAAATTATCAAAGGATTGGATTCTGAACAAAAACATCTTCCATGCAAATTGTTTTATGATAAGCGTGGCTCAATTTTATTTGATTTAATTTGCGAACTCGATGAATATTATCTTACACGCACAGAACAAAAAATTATGGAAGATAATGTTAAAGAAATTGCGCAAACTTTAGGCGAAAAATTTTTCTTGATTGAACTTGGCAGCGGCAGCAGTTTAAAGACAAGAATTCTTTTAGAAAATTTGAAAAATTTAATAGCTTATATTCCTATTGATATTTCGGAAAAGCATCTTCACGAAAGTGTTAATGATTTAAAAGATGAATTTCCGATGCTGAATATTTTTCCCGTTACGGCAGATTACACACAAGAATTTAAACTCCCGATTGACGAAAATAATAATTTCAAAAAAGTAGTTTATTTTCCCGGTTCAACAATCGGGAATTTTACAAAACAGGAAGCGCAAAATTTTATCACAAGAATTGCAAAAATGTGCGGAAAAAGCGGCGGTTTGTTAATCGGCATCGATCTATTAAAAGACAGGGAAGTTTTACTTCACGCTTACAATGATAAAAAAGGAATTACCGCCGCTTTCAATTTAAATATGCTGCGGAATATAAACAATCAATTTCAATCTGATTTTGATCTTTCAAAATTCAGGCACAAAGCAATTTTCAATGAAGATGAAGGCAGAATTGAAATGTATTTAATCAGCAAAGAAAATCAAATAGTTACAATTAACGAACATGATTTTTATTTTGCCGAAGGTGATGATATTTTAACAGAATATTCAACAAAATATTCTATTGATGAATTTGAAAATCTTGCTAAAGAAGATTTTAAATTGCAAAAAATATGGACAGATGAAAATAAATTTTTCGCAGTGATGTATTTTGAGAGAAAATGAAAAGTTTCCTCTCCCCAAAGGGGAGAGGAAATTATAAATTATTAAATTCCCTCTTCTGAAGCAGGAGAGGGATTAAGTGTGAGGTTTAAAACGCAGAAACAAATCCCAATCCGATTCTTCCGAATTCGCGTTTTATGTCATAAGTAAATTCGCTTACCAATCTGATATTTCTACGAAGCAAATATCCTAAATGAAAAGTTGCTGCTTTGTAATTTTGTGATGCGTCATCACTTTCAACCCAATTGAAAAGCCCGGCAGAGTAAATTCTGCTGTCGTCTCCATTAGGACGAAAAATCAATTCAGCAAATGCGCCGCGTGTTTTTAGATCTTCGCTTGGATTAAAAACAAAATTCGGATTATCATCATTTCTTTCAATAAATTGTAAATTAATTTCCAAAGGATCAATATTGATTGAAGCATCCGCGCCCGCCATCCAAACTTCATTTGCAAAATTTGCCAGCGCTTCTTTTCCAAAAAATCCAAATCCGCCAATTCTGAAATTTTCTCCCACATCTTGCGAAATTCTTCCCAAGAAATTTTTGTATTTGTCATTATCAAAAGTACGCAAATTATTTGCCGCGCCGATTCCGCTTCCATTTAAAATTTCAAAAGAAAGATCAGTTCCCGTTTCAAATCCGTAAGTAAGCATCAATCCGCGATCATAAGTCAAATCAATTTCTGATGCGCCCGGGGATGTTCTGTAAATCTGATAATTCTCGTAAGTCAATCTTAATTCACCTTTGAAAAGCGGATCTGAAATTTGAAACTGACCAAGATAAACATCAAGCTCGCTTCCGAAAACATTATTGAACATTATAAAAGCATCTTCTATTCCGGCAACTTCTCCGCGCTCGCTGAAAAAGAAATAAAAGTAATAAGCAACATTATCACTTAAAGCGCCGCCCGAAAGTATTTTCAAAACGTAAGGCGAAGCAAAATCCGTAGCTTCATTTTTTGAATTGTTGTAAGTTACAAATCCATCCATCCTTATTGCAAGCGGAAAATCACGGATAAGCGAAAGTTCATCATCTCCGGTTGGAACAAAATATCGCGGCGCATCTTGATCAGCAAGTTTAAATCCGTTTCCCGCAAATTCATCTCCGTAAGGTTTTAAACTTGGCGCCGGCGAGTGACAAGTTCTGCAACTCATATTGTATTTTCTTGCGAATGCGGGAATTGCAAAAACTGATTGAGAAAATAATGATAAAATTATGATATTAAAAATTACTAATTCTAAATATTTCATTACGCCTCCAAATTAACAGCAAATAATTTCAAAAATTATGGCAAAATATTTACAACCGTTGAGTGCTCGTTTACTTTTATAATTTCAGATTCTTCTTCGGGAACTTGAAGAAAATCGGCTACCGGTTTTACTAAAAGTTGATAATTTAAAACCGCTGTGATTTTCATATCGCCGGCTGCGGCGTTATCGGGAATTGTAAAAGTACAAGTTTCAATTTTTGTTTCGCGCGGTCCAATTCTGTAATCAACTCCCAAAGATTTTGTATTCCATTGTTGAATTGTCATTCTTCCCTGCGGATCAAAATACGGCATTCTGAAAATTCTATCGCCCATTGGAATTCCATCTCTCTGCACGCCTTTAAAATTAGGATCATCTAAAGCAATTCCCATATCCTGATACGCTAAAACATCGCTGCCTATTGTATATTCCTCACCTTCAAATCCTTTTTTATCAACAGGAATATGAAATACATTTCCTTTTGAATCTACCGCTTCAACATGCATCCAGACAATTCTATCTTCAACTGAACCGGTGGGAAATTTGTGTCCCGTTTTTTGATTAAAAAGTGCAATTGTAAATTTGATCGGCTCGCCGGGTTCCGCTTCTTTATAATCAGGATGAATTCTTAACTCGATGGTTCCTTTAACTTTTCCGGGATCGTGCGCGCCGTGAAATAAATGCTGTTTTGCATCATAATATTTTTTCCCCATTGAAGCAAGTTTTCCATCTGATTTTGTCATGTGGCAATCCTGGCAGCGTACTCCTTCTTTTGAATAAGGACCTTCTTTCCATTCAAGATGCGTTGATTTTACCCAAATTCCGTAAGGACTTTTTTCGTTGTGGCAAGTTCCGCACAGTTCTGCTGTTCTGAAAAATTCATTTTGTTGAATTTCATGCGCAGGAGAATTTACTCCTGATTTTCTTGATGAATGCTTAATTTTTCCCGGCTCGGAAATAAAATTAAAATTGAACGGAGTATCGCCTGAAAATCCCGTTGCAGTGTGACAAACATCGCATGAAACTGATTCATTTGCGCGCGTCATTTCTTCGGGTTTTGCCGGCGGAATATCGCCTGACATAAACGCCATTGGAGTGTGACAACCGTTACAGCCGGCTTTAACTTCGGCA
The DNA here is from genome assembly GCA_965365345.1 of uncultured Melioribacteraceae bacterium. Classification (GTDB taxonomy): domain Bacteria; phylum Bacteroidota; class Ignavibacteria; order Ignavibacteriales; family SURF-24; genus CBDUBH01. The sequence continues at coordinate 3,783 of CBDUBH010000018.1, read as the reverse complement.
ACAACCGGATCTTTTTCAGCATGAGGAACGGCAAGTTTGAAATATTCAATTTCATCCCAATGATGCGTGTATGCTTGCGACATCATTGCCTGCTGCCATTGCCGGTAAAAATCAGTATGACAAGAACTTCCGCAATATTGCGGTTTTTCAAAATCAGAATATTTACGCGTGCCTAAAGCCTCAGCGCCGGCTTTTGTTTGCGCAAAAATATTTGATGAATAAATTATGATAAAGAGAAGGGAGATTTTATATAGATTCCTTTTCATATTTACCTCTGCTCTTTTAAATATCTAAAGTGATTTTTTAAAAATTAAACGATATTATTTTAGATATTCAAGTCTTTTTATCGAGAATAAGTTTTTTAGTTAATAATTAAGAGTTGAGATAAAATGAATTATATTTTCAGTGAAAACTTTATGTATTTTGAAATGAAAAATTATTATGGAATTGCCAGCGTATTTAATTTAGGTTCTGCTTAACTTTAATGATATATTCTGAAGTGATTTCAAGCTTTCTCAAATTTATTTTTTTAATAATAAATTTTATTTACATTTATTTTAGTTAGAATTTCCTTGGTTTTTAAAATTTCCTGTCAAATTTCTCTTGCTTAAAAAATTGTCGTTCTAAATATAAATTTTTTGTGGTCTTAAAAGTGTCACGAAAATATTATTTAAAAATTATCATCTTTTCTTTTTTATTATTTGCAAATTTTAGCGGACAAGAAAATAATTTAATTATTTCCGGATTTGTCAGAGATAATTCAACCGGAGAAATTTTAATCGGCTCAACAATTTTACTTTATAAAGATTCCGTTGATGCAAATAATATAAATCTTGTAAAACTTTCTTCTACAAATCAATATGGATTTTACGCTATTCCAAAAGTTGATGTTGGAAATTATTTTATAGTTGCAAGAAATATCGGCTACAAAATTTTTTTCCAAAAAATTTCAATTACAAAATCCACCGGAAGATTTCAATTTGATATTCAAATGATTTCTGAAGATATAGAGCTTAGCGAAATTGTTGTTAAGGGCGAAAAAGGAAACGAAGTAAAAGCAAGTACAATTGATATTCATCCCGATTTAATAAAAAATCTTCCTTCATTAACCGGTGAAGTTTCACTTTTCAAATCTTTACAGATGATTCCCGGAATAAAAGCTGCAACAGAAATTTCAAGCGGATTATATATTCGTGGCGGCTCACCCGATCAAACTTTAACTCTTGTTGATGGAATTGTGATTTATAATCCAACTCACTTAGGAAATATTTCCAGCACGTTCAATACAAATGCACTTCAAAGTATAAGATTGATTAAAGGAGCTTTTCCGGCTGAGTACGGCGGCAGACTTTCAAGTGTTCTTGATATAAAATTGCGCAACGGAACCAAAGAAAAAGACAAAGGGATATTCGGATTCGGATCAATAAATTCGCATGCTTTGTTGGAAGGCCCGCTTACAAAAAACTCCACTTATATGATTTCCGGAAGAAAAATGTATTACGATGCTATGCAAAAAACTTTAAACAAAAACAGCCTTGTTCCGCGTTATAATTTTCATGATTTCAATACAAAATTCAGTTATAGAATTAATGAAAATGAATTTTTAACATTAAGTTCAATTTTTAGTGAAGATAATGTTTACAGTCCGCCGAAAGTTGAAGATATCAATTACGAAATTCAATGGCAAAATGCTGCAGTTAGCCTTAATTGGCTTCAAGTAAATCCGCATTCAAATTTTTCAAATACTTCAATAAGTTATATAAGATATCAATTTAAATCTTTGATTGATGACATTGGAACTTCAACTTCTTCATCAGATTATTTTGCATTATCAAAACTGCAAGATGTAATTATAAAAAGGAATAATGAATTTTTTCATAATGAAAATATTGTTTCAAAAGTTGGAATTGAATTAACGCTGCACAAATACGAATTAACTTATTCAAATTTGTACAGCACCGTTGTTGAAAATGATCCAAATTTAATAAATGAATTTTATTCGAGTGAAGCTTCAATATATTATCAAAATGAATGGCAAATTTCTTCAAGATTAAAAACGAATTTAGGCGGAAGATTTTATTATTTTCATGATATGAAATCACTGCGGCTTGAACCACGCGCATCTTTTGCATTTGCAATAGATGATGAACTTTCATTTAAAGGCGCGTATTCAATTGCACATCAATATTTAAATTTAATTACAAGAAATGATGTATCATTACCAACTGATTTATGGTATCCATCAACATCAAAACTTGCACCAAGTAAATCTGCCCAATACGTGGCAGGATTTGAAAAATTTATAAAGAATGATTATCAATTTTCAGTTGAAGGTTATTATAAATTTTTAAACAATATTTTTGAGTTTAAGAACATTCCGGAAATCGGAGATCAAGGAAACATTGAAGATCTTTTTACAACAGGTAAAGGCGAAGCATACGGAATTGAAGCTTTTGCTAATAAACTTTCAGGCAATTTTACCGGATGGATCGGCTACACTTATTCATGGACGCGCAGGCAATTTCCGGAATTAAATGCGGGAATGATTTATTATCCAAAATACGATAGAAGGCACGATATTTCAATTGCGCTAAGTTATAATGTAAATCAGAATTTTAAATTAGGATTAACGTGGGTTTATGCAACAGGACAAGGAATTATTTTGCCGGTAGGTCAATATCAATTTAAAGGAAATTATTCAGGGACAGGAAAAGAAATTAAATTCAATTACACGCAGCGAAGCGAATACAAAATGCCTGCATATCATAGAATGGACATAAATCTGGCTTACAATTTTATTTGGCGAAAACTGAATATAGAAACATATTTCGGAATTTATAATTTATATAACAGACAAAATCCTTTTGCACAGTATGTTTCAATTGATAAGGAAAAAAGAATTCCAAAATTAGTTCAGCTTTCTTTATTTCCTTTAATTCCGGTGTTCGGGTTTAATGTAAGTTTTAAAAATGAAAAAAATATTATTGAATTCATAAATCAATATTTTCAAAAATGAAATTTGTAAAAATAATTTTTCTAATTTTAATTGCAATTATATTTTTCGGTTGTGATAGTACCAAGCCTGTTGAAATTAATATTGAGCCGGAAGAATTTTTTGTAATTCAAGCTGATTTAATTAATGAAGAAATTTTTCAAGGAGTTTCAATTACAAAAAGTTTACCGATTTCAGAAGAAGCAACAATTGAAAATATGGAAATTCAAAATGCAGTTGCATATTTGAAAATAAATGGCGCGCAAGTTATTCCGCTTCACTACACAAACAACGGAATTTATAAACCTTATGATAGTTTGATTGCAAAATCCGGAAATAATTATGAGCTTTTTATAAAAGTTGGCGATAAATTATTTTACGGAAAAACAAAAGTACCTTTTCCGCCGGAAGTAATAAGTACAACATTAAATAATAACAAGGCAGTAACAAAAATTATTCAAAAAAGTGATGAAGTTTACGGCGCACTTTGGTTTGTAATAAAAGACAATAAAGTTATTGCTGCAAGTGAAGATTTTCTTTCAATAGATGAAAATCCGGATAATGGATTTGGCGAATCAATTACGGTTTCAACTTTACCGATTGGTGCAGAATATGAAAATGAAATTCGAAATAGAAACATTTATTGTATGGCAGTTGCCTTTGACAAACCTTATATGAATTATTTTCAGACAAGAATAAATAACGAGCCAATAGAAAATTCATTATTGCGTAGCGGCGGCTCGGTAATTTGGAATGTTTACGGAAATTCAAATACAATCGGTTTGTTTATC
>CBDUBH010000017.1:0-45062 GCA_965365345.1 uncultured Melioribacteraceae bacterium | reverse complement strand
GTTAAATACGGTTGCGCATACTGTCGGCGCTGCGGGAGTTGGCGCACAGGCAACTATTGTTTTCGGTGAAGAATATTTCGGTATTGTATCAGCAATCTTAACAATTTTGATTTTAGTTCTTACTGAAATTATTCCAAAAACGATTGGTGCAAATTACAGCAGGGAATTAATGGGAATTGCAGCAAAAACTATTAAAGGAATGATCTTTATAACTTATCCTTTGGTTATAATGTCTGTTGTGCTAACAAAAATTTTATCTAGAAAAGAAAAAGAATTAAGAACAAGCCGTGAAGAAATATCTGCATTGGCAAGCATAGGAACAGAAGAAGGAGTTTTTGTTGAAAGGGAAAATAAGATAATTCAAAATCTTATTAAACTTAAAAGCATCAGAGTTTCGGAAGTTATGACTCCGCGAATCGTAGTGGTTGTTGCAAACGAAGAAATGACGTTACAGGAATTTTTGAAAAATAAAGATTTCCTTCACTTTTCAAGAATCCCGATTTACAACGGAAACAGAGATAACATTACCGGTTATGTTTTTCGCGAAGCGGTTTTTGAAAAACTTGCTGAAGATCAATTCGAATTGAAGTTGAAAGATATCAAAAGAGAAATAGTTACTTTTTCTGAAAATTCCACATTGTTTGTGGCTTGGGAAATTTTGCTGAACAGAAAAGAACACCTTGCTTTGGTTTCCGATGAGTACGGCGGAATGGATGGTATAATTACTCTCGAAGATATTATTGAAACTTTGCTCGGCTTTGAAATTGTTGATGAAAAAGATCAAATAGAAGATATGCAAAAATACGCGATGGATAGATGGAAAAGCAGACAGAAAAAATATCAAATGTTATCCGGTGATGATGAAAATAAAGATCAATAAAATAATCTTCATAGAAATCAGTCGGAGTGCTTAGTAAAAAAATCCGGTGTTAAAATTAATTAAAATAAAACGGCAATAAAAATCATTTCACTTTATGCTTCATTTTGTAGCGGTTTATAAAAGGATAAATGATTGCGAAAATAATTGCAAACCGTAATGAAGTAGTAAATTCAACAAAAGAACTGTCATGAATCAATAAATTATATAAATAAACTACTACTGAGGATGTAATAAATGTTATTAAAAAAATAATAACCATTTCAAATAGATAAAATGAAAATTTCATCTCAAACCTCATAGAATTGTTTCATATCACAAAGATAGAAATTTATTTGAATAATAAAATTCTATAATTGAACCGGTAAATATTAAATTATGCTTTTATCAAATCTATATTATCATATCTTTTAAAAATATTAACTCATTAAACTTTTTCAGAGAATGAAAATTATTTGGAAATATCTAAATCCGCACCGCAGCATAATTTTTTTATCGCTTGTTCTTGCCGGAATTAGTCAGCTTTTAAATTTAATTGATCCGATCATTTTCGGTAAAATTATTGATGATTACGCAACGCAATCAGAAAATTTTTCTGAAGATGAATTGATAAGCGGAGTTGTTTACTGGCTCGGCATTGCAATTATCATTGCACTCGTTGCGCGCATAGCAAAATCATTTCAGGAATATTTTACGCGGATGACCGTAAACAAATTCGGGATGCAAATTTTTAATGACGGGTTAAAACAAACTTTGCGCCTGTCATTTCAGGAGTTTGAGGAACAGCGCAGCGGAGAAGCTTTATCATTGCTTCAAAAAGTAAAAAGCGATACGCAGCAATTCATAAATTCATTTATCAATATTTTATTTTCTTCAATTGTGGGGATGGGATTTTTAATCTGGTATTCGGTCACAAAAAACTGGCTGCTTATTCCTGTTTTTGTTATCGGGATTTTAGTTTTGGGTTCGCTTACAGGTTTGCTTAGCCGGAAAATAAAAGTTACTCAGCGCTCGATCAATCGTGAAACTTATAAAATGTCAGGTGTCATTACGGAATCTTTACGAAATATAGAACTCGTAAAAAGTTTGGGTTTAACTTTTCCTGAAATTAGAAGATTGCGCGAACAAACTTTGAAAATTTTTGAACTTGAAATGCAGAAAGTAAAAAAAGTAAGAATGCTTACCTTTTTACAAGGAACAATGTTAAGCATTTTAAAGCAATCAATTTTATTCATTTTACTTTGGTTAATATTCAGGAAAGTATTGACAACAGGGGAGTTGATAGCAATGCAATTCATTTCAACTGCTATTTTCGGGCCTTTGCAGGATTTGGGAAATATTATTTTAAACTACCGCGAAGTTGAAAGTTCAATCAGCAATTTTGATAAACTAATGCAGCTGCCGATTGAACGCAAACCTGATAATCCTATTGAAACCGGAGATTTGGAAAATATCCGTTTTGATGAAGTAATTTTCAAACATCGCACAGCTCTTTCAAATGCGATTGACAGAATTTCTTTTCAAGTTAAACGAGGTGAAACAATTGCTTTTGTTGGTCCTTCCGGTTCGGGGAAATCAACTCTTGTTAAATTATTGGTGGGGTTGTATCAGCCGGTAAAAGGTGAAATTTTTTTCAATGAAATTTCTTCAACTTCATTAAGATACAATCAGCTGCGCAGGCAAATAGGATTTGTAACGCAGGATACACAGCTATTTGCGGGCACAATAAAAGATAATCTATTATTCGTTAAAGCTGATGCAACAGATTTTGAAATTGTAGAAGCATTAAAAAAAGCATCGGCTGAAAAATTAATTTTAAATTCATCAAAAGGAATTGATACTGTTTTAGGCGAAGGCGGAATGAAACTTTCCGGCGGTGAAAAGCAGCGCATTTCAATTGCAAGAGCTTTACTTCGCAATCCGAAATTATTAATTTTCGACGAAGCAACTTCTGCGCTTGATTCATTGACAGAAGAAGAAGTTACAAATACGATCAGAAAAATTTCACAAAACAAAGAGCAGATAACAATATTAATTGCACATCGTTTATCAACTATAATGCACGCTGATATAATTTATGTTTTGGAAAAAGGGAAAATAGTTGAAACCGGGACTCACGGAAATTTATTGTTACAAAAAGGTTTATATTATGCAATGTGGCGACAGCAAATCGGTGAAAGAAGGGAATGATTTTTATAATCAAATTTAAATTTTATTTTTGAAGTTAGTAAAATATGTGAAAATTATTTCGAGAATAAGATATTCAAAAAGATCAGATAAATTCAATTAAAATAATTTTGCGGACAAGAAATTATGAACCAATACAATTTGCCTAAATATTTTGAACAAGTTCTGGATAAAGACGAAAAAATGTTATGGGTAGGACAACCGAAGTTTATTCCGTTTTTAGCATCGGGAATTCCTTTTCTAATAGTTGGATTGTTATGGTTCAGTTTTGATTATTTCTTTTTTATGAGAAATGTTTCCTTTGATGATGCGGGATTTTTAATTCCTTTTTTATTGTGCATTTAATCCCTTTTTGGGCAAGTTTTCTGAATATTTTGCGTTTGATTTTAGTTCATGGAAATACATTTTATACTTATACAAATAAAAGAGTAATGATGCGAAGCGGATTTTGGGGAACAGATTTTAAAGCAGTTGATTATGATAAAATAATGGATCTTACAGTTAATGTAAGTCCGATTGAAAATATGTTTTCCGTTGGAACAATTAAAGTTTTCAGTGGAAATGTTACAAGCAAAGGTGCAAGGATCTCTGATAGATTTATTGCGATTGATAATCCTTATCACATTTTTAAAATGATAAAAGAAATTTCAGTTGATATTAGAACTGATTATAATTTCCCAAACGCAATGCGTCCGGAAGTTAATCCCGGCTACAAAACAGAATACAAACCATAATAATCTACAATTAAAATATTTGGGAAAAATAATTTACTTTTTCATTCAGGTAAATTAGAACTTTTATCATTATCATTTTTTAATGTGTCTTGATTATTAATATCACAATGCAAAAATTAACTTATCTCAATAAATTTCTGAATTGATAATACTGCAATTCTGTTTTGAACATATCGAATTGTTAAGTTCATTCAAAATATCTATCTTTAATTACTATTAAGTAAAATCTGAATCTTAATTATTCAAAATATTATTGAATATAAGATTAGCTTTTTCAATTTAAAAAGTGTCGATCAAATAATAATTCAATTAATAAAAATTAATATGGAAGAAAAACGCGAATTAAAATTAGCAGTGTTAATTGATGCGGATAATGTTCCTTTTGCAAATGTTAAAGAAATGTTTGAAGAAATTGCAAAATATGGAACTCCGACTTTTAAAAGAATTTATGCTGATTGGACAAAGCCGACAGTTTCCGGATGGAAAAAAGTTCTTCTGGAAAATGCTATCATTCCGATTCAGCAATACAGTTATTCAACAGGAAAAAATGCAACCGATAGCGCACTGATAATTGATGCGATGGATATTTTATACACCGGAAAAGTTGATGGATTTTGTATAGTTTCAAGTGATAGTGATTTTACACGGCTTGCAACAAGACTTAGAGAAGCGGGAATGAAAGTTATCGGAATTGGTGAAAAGAAAACTTTGAATCCCTTTATAACCGCTTGCGATAAATTCATCTATTTGGAAATCTTAAAACCTGAAATTACAGACGAACCGGAAAAAGAAAATATTATCAAATCAAATAAACATAAGACTTCAAAAAAATCTCCTATTAGTACAATTGATGCCCGCACAATAAAATTAATTTCCGATAGCATTACTGATCTTGCAGATGAAAACGGATGGGCTTTTTTAGGTGAATTAGGAAATTTATTGTTAAAGAAAAAACCTGATTTCGATCCGAGAAATTATGGCTTTTCAAAAATGCTTCCATTAATTAAAAGCATTGATAAATTTGAAATTGATGAACGCGATACAGGTAAAGGAAATATTAAACATATTTATATCAGAAAAAAATAATATGATAATTTGATTTATGAAAATTTTACTTACCGGCGCAACAGGATATATCGGAAAAAGATTGCTTCCGGTTTTAATAAGTTCCGGACATGAAGTTATCTGCTGCGTCCGTGATAAAAAAAGAATTCCCGGTGAAGGAATTTATGCTCACCCGAATGTAACTTTTTTTGAAGTTGATTTCCTAAAAGAAATTCCTCCCGCTGAACAAATAAAAAATATTGATGCAGCTTATTATCTTATTCATTCTATGTCATCCAACATAAATGATTTTGAAAAACTTGAAGAAATTTCCGCAAATAATTTTGTAGATCTTTTAAAGCAGACCTCGGCAAAGCAAATAATTTATCTTGGCGGAATTACAAACGAAAAAAAACTTTCCAAACATCTTTCATCGCGAAAAAATGTTGAAATGATTTTAAGCAAAAGCAAAATTCCGTTAACCTCAATAAAAGCGGGAATAATTGTTGGTTCGGGCAGCGCTTCATTTGAGATTATTCGTGACCTCGTTGAAAAACTTCCGGTAATGATAACTCCAAAATGGCTTAACATAAAAATTCAACCGATTGCTATCAGAGATGTTTTGCAATATCTTTCCGGAGTTTTACTGAATGAAAAAACTTTCAACAGATCATTTGATATTGGCGGTCCGGATGTTTTAACTTACAAAAAAATGCTGTTTCAATTTGCGGAAGTCCGCGGATTAAAAAGATATATTTTTACTGTGCCGGTAATGACACCAAGACTTTCATCATATTGGCTTTATTTTGTAACATCAACATCATACAAACTTGCGGTAAATCTTGTTGACAGTATGAAAATTGAAGTAATTGCAAAAGATAATGAACTTGAAAAAATGCTTGGTATAAAACCGGTTTCATATAAAGAAGCCGTAAAATTTGCATTTCAGAAAATTGAACAAAATGAAGTGATATCAAGCTGGAAAGATTCATTAAGTTCAAGTTACTCCGGAAAATCGTTGCTCGAAAATATAAACATTCCGGTAAACGGAGTTTATACTGATAAAAGAGAAAAAGAAATAAAAATTGATATCGAAAAAGTTAAAGAAAATATTTGGTCTATAGGCGGAGAGCGCGGCTGGTATTATGCAAACTGGCTTTGGGGAATAAGAGGATTTTTGGATAAGATATTTGGCGGAGTTGGTTTGCGGCGCGGAAGGACAAATAAAAATTCTATTTTTACCGGAGATACTTTGGATTTTTGGCGCGTACTTGCAGCCGATAAAAATAGCGGGAGACTTTTACTTTATGCCGAAATGAAATTGCCGGGAGAAGCCTGGCTTGAATTTAAGATCGTAAATAAAAATGAAAAGAATTTTCTTCAACAAACTGCGGTATATCGTCCCAAAGGCTTGCTCGGAAGATTGTATTGGTATTCCGTTCTTCCGTTTCATCATTTCATATTTAACGGAATGGCAGAGAAATTAATTTCATATGAAGGAAGATGAAAAATTTGAATTGAAAAATATTATACTATTAAGTTAATTGAATTTAAAAACTATCAAAAGTAAATTCCGGATAATAAATATTGCTGATGTATTTGTGAATTTAAAAGTTGATCTTCAATGAATTTATAAAAATCACAATAACAAAATTTTGAATACAGAATTAAAAAAAATCAAATTATAATAAAAAACTAAGTTAAAAAGAATCGAAAGGACTTTTAATATTTTTAATATGAGTTGAAGAAATGTGAGTATAAATTTGAGTTGTTTTAATTGAGCTATGTCCTAATAATTCCTGAATAATTCTAATATCGGTTCCTTGTTCAAGTAAATGAGTTGCAAAACTATGCCTTAAAGTATGAACACTTGCATTTTTATTTATCTTTGAGGCAGTTAAAGCGTTTTTAAAAATTTTCTGAACACTTCTTGGTGAATACTGATTCTTATCCAAACCTTCAAAAAGCCACTTTAAAGGTTTGTAAATTTTATAGTATTCTCTTAAAAGATTAAGTACTTTTGGAGAAAGCATTACTTGGCGGTCTTTTTTCCCTTTTCCCTGCCTGACAATAATCAGCATTCTTTCAGAATCAATATCAGATTTTTGCAAATTAATAATTTCGCTCAACCGTAAACCCGCGCTGTAAATCAAAGATAAAATAGCTTTATGTTTCAGATTTTCCGTTTTTGAAATAATAAGTTTAACTTCATCGGGCGAAAGTACAGCAGGAAGTTTATACTGCATTCTTTTAGGATAAAGATGTTCAACCGGTAAATTGATATTTAAAATTTCTTTATAGAATAATTTTATTGATGCGATAATTTGTCTTTGGTAAGATTGCGAGATGTTTTCTTTGGAAATTTTATAATTGATAAATCTTTCTACAAGTTTAGAATCCACTTTGTAAATATCATAATTTTTTAATGCATTAAGAAAAACAATAATGGCATTTTTATAAGTTTTAATGGAATTAGCACTATATCTTTGAATTTTTAACAATTCTGAAAACTTATTTATTAAAATGTCTTTATTCATATTTGTTCGTATATTAAGCTTAATAAATTAAATATACGCATAATATAAGGAAAAAATAAACGCAATTGTTATATTTGTTCATAAATAATTGAGTTGGCGGTAATTTGAAGAAACAATTAACAACGAAAAACATTCAAGAAAATGAAGCTATAAGTAACTGTAAGATAGAATAAGAATTGAAATATCCTTTAATACGCAAAGTAGAAAGGGCGATTGTTAATATTAAAAAATTAGAAAATGACACAGTTACAAATGATTGACAAAACAAAGTCAATAGCTCAAAATGATAAAAATATTTCTGCCGTATTTATGTACGGGTCATTTACCAAAAATGAAGGGGACAAATATTCAGATATTGAATTCTACATCTTCTTGAAGGATAAAGAAAATTTTTCCGCTGAAAATTGGGTAAGCCAAATTCATCCTTTGGCATTATATTTTACCAACGAGTATGGAAGTGAAGTTGCCATTTTTGAAAATATGATAAGGGGGGAGTTTCATTTTTTGACAAACGACCAAATGGAAGTTATCAAATCGTGGGACGGTTTGGTAGAGTTTAGCGACTTTGACAAGATGATTTTAGTAGATAAAGAAGATTTATTGACTAACACGCTCAAAGAAATAAAAACTAAAGTACCTGATCGAACAACAAATGAAAATATCCTGTGGTTGAGCCAATCATTGTTGAATGTTTTACTTACAACAAGCAACTTAATTAAACGACAGGAATTTGCTCACGCTTACCAAAGCTTATCAAATGTTCAAAAATATTTACTTTGGTTAATAAGAATTGAAACATACCAAACCAAACATTGGGAAAGTCCAACAAAAAGCTTGGAAAAAGACATAGACCCAGATTGGTATTCGTTATTTCAGGAGACAACATCAGAATTAGATCCGACAGATATTAAAACAGCTTTCAAGAAGACATTAACATTGACTGAAAAACTTTTTGATAATCTTGGAGTTGAAGCAAAATTAAAGGGGGTATTAAGGAGAATTGAATAAAAAAAACTACCGCCAACATTGTATAAGCGTAATGCGGGCTGAACTGCTAAATTTGAGCATTTTTGCTCCTAAGAAACTTTGTGGTGGGCGGACAGTGAATTGCTCCGAAATCCCGCACTACGCTTATACTTGACCGTTATGCGGCAGCTTAAAAGACAACAACCAACGACATTGACAGTAAGAAAATGAAATCAGATAATAAACTTGCAGGACTTGGACTTTTGACAGCAATTTCGGCATCACTATGCTGCATTACACCTGTTTTGGCTCTGTTGGCTGGAACAAGTGGACTTGCTTCTACTTTCTCTTGGCTTGACCCATTCAGACCATATTTAATTGGCTTGACAGTTTTGGTTCTTGCGTTTGCTTGGTATCAAAAACTGAAACCTCAAAAACAAATTGACTGCTGCGACACAACTGAAAAAACACCCTTTATTCAGACAAAAAAGTTTTTGGGTTTCGTAACAGTTTTTGCAGGACTGATGCTTGCGTTTCCAAGTTATGTCCACATATTCTTTCCAAAGACAGAAAGTCAAACAATCATAACCGACCAATCAAACATTAAAACAGCAGAATTTACAATTAACGGAATGACTTGTGCAGGTTGTGAAGAAAACGTAAATCACGAAGTAAATAAACTGACAGGAATAATTAAGACGAATGTTTCTTACGACAACGGCAACGCAATCATAGAATTTGATAGAACTCAAACCGACATTCAAGAGATAGAAAAAGCCATAACTAAAACAGGCTATTCCGTAACCGACAAAAAAGAAATAAAATGAACATAATCCTGCAATCAACTATCACTTGCCCTGAATGTGGACATAAGAAAGAAGAAACTATGCCGACAGACGCTTGCCAATATTTTTACGAGTGCGAAAGCTGCAAAAAGGTATTAAAGCCAAAACAGGGCGACTGTTGTGTATTTTGTAGCTATGGAACAGTGAAATGTCCATCCATTCAAGCCGGGACAAATTGCTGTTAAAGACAATGATAAAACTGACTGAAATCGAAAGCCGACCGCATAACATCGGTTTTGCAATATGGCGGGTGAAGTGCTACTATGAAACATTTGTGCAAGATTCAACATCAGTAATTCTATTGAACTTTTGTGCTAAAATGCCGCCACATCGCAAAGCCGTAAACCGTTAGGCGTAATGCTATGACGACAGTGTAACGAAAAAACTACAGTAACAACAATGGGACTATTTGACAAAATAAAATCAGTTTTTACAGGGACAGCTTCGGACGAAAATTCTGCGGACAAAGGACAATTTGTAAAGTCGTTTACTGACAAGGGAGAACAAGTTTTAATACCACGTTCTGAGTGGCGAAACCGTGTTTTGCCAGACCAACTAAAAAATGTTTGGAATGACCCTGAGGCTCTTTATGGTGCAATCGTAATGGCAATGCAAGACGGGTTTTTCGCAGAAGTTATTGAAGCGGCAAAGCATTTAGTGGAAATTGACAAAATCACAGACAGAAGTTATAATGTTCTTGGACTTACATACTTACATACAAACGCATTATCCGAAGCAGAGCAAACATTAGAAAAAGGTATTTCAGTTTCGGACTACAAAGCTGTAATGACAACGAACCTTGCTAAAGTTTACGTTGCTCAAGGACAAGAGCAAAAAGCTATGCAGACACTTTGGAGTGCAATTAAACTTGACCCAAACCAAGACAACGGACTTGACTGGTTTACCGTTCTTGAATTTGAAAAAGGTGGAGAACCTGCTCGACTTGCTTCATATAAAAAAGTTGCAGCATTGCCCAACAGTTGGAGAGCCAAGTTATATATCGCAAGGCATCACTTAGAACAAAAACAATTTGACACTGCAAAAGAAATTTACAAAGACATTCTTTCAATTGCCAGCAATGAACCAGACGCTATTTGGGTTATTACAGGCGACTTAGGACTTAACAACAGAGTTGATGATATCTTTGAACTTGTGTCCCCAATTTTCAGCGTTGACAAGCACGGAATAAATGGGACAATCAATATGATACAAGCGTGTATAGCGACAAAAAGAAAAAATGAAGGATTGCGACTACTTGACGACTTCAAAAAATTACAGCGTTACGACTTGTTGCATATTACTAACGACTTTGAAAATAAACTGAACAGACTATGACGAGAGAAGAAGCACATACGCCTAACAGCACCTACCCAAAAGGCAGGGTTTCGTGTTCCAAAGACAGTTTTTCGGTAAATCAAACATTAGTTTTTCAAATCAAGTTTTGTGGTATAAGTCCCGCCCCTCTGGTAGCTGCAAAACGTTGTAAGTAATGCCGAAAAACCCAGAAACCGAATGAAAAAAACAATATTCGAAATTACCAAAATGGACTGTCCTTCAGAGGAAAATCTAATCCGAATGAAATTGGACGGAATTTCAAGTATTGCGAATTTGGACTTTGATATTCCGAACCGAAAACTGACTGTTTTTCACAGCGGAGAATCCGACCAAATCGAAAAGTCCGTTATTGAACTAAATTTAGGCGGAAAGAAAATCTCGACCGAACAGACCGACCAAACAGAATTTAATGAAAATGCAAACCAAAAAAAGCTACTTTGGTCTGTACTTGCAATCAATTTTGCCTTTTTTATTATCGAAATGACAACAGGAATAATCTCAAAATCAATGGGTCTTGTTGCCGATAGTTTGGATATGCTTGCCGACAGTTTCGTATACGGAATTAGCTTGTTTGCGGTTGGCGGAACGTTGATTAAGAAAAAGCGGATTGCAAAACTTGCTGGATATTTTCAAATAACACTTGCGATTATTGGATTTGTGGAAGTTTTAAGAAGATTTTTTGGAAACGAGAAACTTCCCGATTTTTCGACAATGATTATCGTTTCGATTTTTGCACTTATTGCAAACGGAATTTGTCTTTACATTTTGCAAAAGTCAAAAAGCAAAGAAGAGGCTCATATGAAAGCGAGTATGATTTTCACATCAAATGACGTGATTATCAATTTAGGAGTAATAATTGCTGGAATTTTGGTAAATTGGTTGAGTTCGAGCAAACCTGATTTGATTATCGGAACAATCGTTTTTGTTTTGGTAATTCAAGGAGCATTTAGAATATTGAAATTAAGTAAGTGAATAAAAAAGCACTACTTACAACAATGTATAAAAATAATAGCGGTTTAATCGCTAAAACGAAAGTTAGAAAATATAAAAAAGGTCTGTGTTTAACTGAAAAGATATTGCGTAAAAATCCGCTACTATTCTTATACTAGACCGTTAGGCGTAATGCTATGACGACAGTGTAACGAAAAAACTACAGTAACAACAATGGGACTATTTGACAAAATAAAATCAGTTTTTACAGGGACAGCTTCGGACGAAAATTCTGCGGACAAAGGACAATTTGTAAAGTCGTTTACTGACAAGGGAGAACAAGTTTTAATACCACGTTCTGAGTGGCGAAACCGTGTTTTGCCAGACCAACTAAAAAATGTTTGGAATGACCCTGAGGCTCTTTATGGTGCAATCGTAATGGCAATGCAAGACGGGTTTTTCGCAGAAGTTATTGAAGCGGCAAAGCATTTAGTGGAAATTGACAAAATCACAGACAGAAGTTATAATGTTCTTGGACTTACATACTTACATACAAACGCATTATCCGAAGCAGAGCAAACATTAGAAAAAGGTATTTCAGTTTCGGACTACAAAGCTGTAATGACAACGAACCTTGCTAAAGTTTACGTTGCTCAAGGACAAGAGCAAAAAGCTATGCAGACACTTTGGAGTGCAATTAAACTTGACCCAAACCAAGACAACGGACTTGACTGGTTTACCGTTCTTGAATTTGAAAAAGGTGGAGAACCTGCTCGACTTGCTTCATATAAAAAAGTTGCAGCATTGCCCAACAGTTGGAGAGCCAAGTTATATATCGCAAGGCATCACTTAGAACAAAAACAATTTGACACTGCAAAAGAAATTTACAAAGACATTCTTTCAATTGCCAGCAATGAACCAGACGCTATTTGGGTTATTACAGGCGACTTAGGACTTAACAACAGAGTTGATGATATCTTTGAACTTGTGTCCCCAATTTTCAGCGTTGACAAGCACGGAATAAATGGGACAATCAATATGATACAAGCGTGTATAGCGACAAAAAGAAAAAATGAAGGATTGCGACTACTTGACGACTTCAAAAAATTACAGCGTTACGACTTGTTGCATATTACTAACGACTTTGAAAATAAACTGAACAGACTATGACGAGAGAAGAAGCACATACGCCTAACAGCACCTACCCAAAAGGCAGGGTTTCGTGTTCCAAAGACAGTTTTTCGGTAAATCAAACATTAGTTTTTCAAATCAAGTTTTGTGGTATAAGTCCCGCCCCTCTGGTAGCTGCAAAACGTTACAGGCAAGCGTAGGACGACACGACCCGACAATAAAAATGAAATTTAAAGCATAAATGACAGAACAAATTGATATAGATTTTGACTTTCGAAAAGACAGTAAATGTGGCGACCCTGATACGGACAGTCCAAAATTATATGAAACTCACAAGTTGTTATGGAGTAAAGAATTACCAAACGGAAAAGAATTCATCTTGGAAATTAAAGGAGACAGTTATGGAAGATTTCTTTTGAAAAACAACTTTACAATGAATTTGTCAAGCGACAGAATGTGTCCTCATTTTGATGGAAAATATAATAACAAGTTTGACGGTTGGCTTTCAGATATTGAAAGAGAAGAACTAAAACATAAGGTGCGGACAATTGGCGGACACATTGTTTTTCCAGCACATAAAAAGAATGGATTTACAATTAATCAAGCCAGAGGAGTAAGTAGAATAATTTGTGACAGGTTTGATTTGACATTGGAGTGTATAAGACGTTTTTACAGAGACGAAGAAAGCCCACTTTCAAAGACAATTACAAATTACAAGGACTTTTTTGACTTGTTTGTTGACTTCAAAGGCTATGTTGACTTTTTTCATTTACAAGACTTTGTTGACCAAAACGGACAAATTGAATTTTCTCTACCGTTTGACAATTTCAACAGACCATCATTGCCACAGCCAATTGACGAGTATAAAAAATATATGGAACATACGGTAGACTTAATGAATAACAGAAACCAACGAATATTAAAAGGTATAACAAGTTGACAATATGAAACTTGACAACTTAATGAAAACAAAAATGCCAGCCTGTAACAGCCGTTTTGCAAAAGCGGGGTTTCGTGCTTCTATGACAGTGAAGTGCTAAATTCAAGCTTTGTGCATCTATTGAAGTTTAGTGCTGAAAATCGCCACCGTCGGGTAGCTGCAAACCGTTAACCTTTTCACTAAATCTTTTGAACCAAAACCATCTCCTTTATGTTAAAAATTATAAAAAGAGAAATATTATTACATCAATCTTGACTTTTTTATCAAGATTGCATAAGTTGATAAAATCAAAATTAAAATTTGCTTAAAAAAGGTATCAAAATGGCAACAGAAAACGAGAACATTGAGAAATTAGCGAATAGAGAATACAAGTACGGATTTGTTACCGATATCGAAATGGAAACCGCGCCAAAAGGATTGAATGAAGATATTATAAGATTGATCTCGAAGAAGAAAGAAGAACCCGAATGGATGACTGAATGGCGATTAAAAGCTTACCGCTATTGGCTTACTATGAAAGAACCGGATTGGCAAAATGTTCATTATGATCCGATCGATTTTCAGGATATTGTTTATTATGCGGCTCCTAAAAATAAACCGAAATTGGAAAGTTTGGATCAAGTTGATCCTGAATTAATTAAAACATTTAAC
The DNA here is from genome assembly GCA_965365345.1 of uncultured Melioribacteraceae bacterium. Classification (GTDB taxonomy): domain Bacteria; phylum Bacteroidota; class Ignavibacteria; order Ignavibacteriales; family SURF-24; genus CBDUBH01. The sequence goes on along the minus strand of CBDUBH010000017.1, from coordinate 30,885 downwards.
AAATTGGGCATTCCTTTAGAAGAACAAAAATTGCTTTCAGGAGTTGCGGTTGATGCGGTTTTTGATAGCGTTTCAGTTGCTACAACTTACAAAGAAAAATTAGGTGAACTTGGAATTATTTTCTGCTCAATGTCAGAAGCGATTAAAAATCATCCTGATCTTGTTAAAAAATATTTAGGCTCAGTTGTTCCAACGACAGATAATTTTTATGCTGCATTAAATTCCGCTGTATTTACAGATGGCTCATTCGTTTACGTTCCTAAAGGTGTTCGTTGTCCGATGGAACTTTCAACATATTTTAGAATTAACGCATCAAATACAGGACAGTTTGAAAGAACTTTGATCATTGCTGATGAAGGCGCTTATGTAAGTTATTTGGAAGGATGCACTGCTCCGCAAAGAGATGAAAATCAATTACACGCTGCAGTTGTTGAATTAGTTTCCTTAGATGACGCAAAAATTAAATATTCAACCGTGCAAAATTGGTATGCGGGAGATGTAAACGGAGTTGGCGGAATTTATAACTTCGTAACAAAACGCGGATTGTGCAAAGGCAAAAATTCAAAAATTTCATGGACGCAAGTTGAAACCGGCTCATCAATAACCTGGAAATATCCTAGCTGCGTTTTACAAGGCGATAATTCAATTGGCGAGTTTTATTCCGTTGCGCTCACAAATAACATGCAGCAAGCCGATACAGGAACTAAAATGATTCATCTCGGAAAAAATACAAAAAGCACAATTGTATCAAAAGGAATTTCTGCCGGAAGAAGTCAAAATTCATATCGCGGATTAGTTAAAATTTTACCCAAAGCTGAAAATGCAAGAAATTTTTCACAATGCGATTCGCTTTTACTCGGTGATAAATGCGGCGCTCATACTTTTCCGTATTTAGAAGTTGGAAACCCGACAGCGACAGTTGAGCACGAAGCAACAACTTCAAAAATCGGAGAAGATCAAATTTTTTATTTGAACCAAAGAGGAATTTCAACCGAAGATGCAGTCAGTATGATTGTAAACGGTTATTGTAAAGAAGTTTTCAAAGAGCTTCCGATGGAATTTGCGGTTGAAGCTACAAGATTGTTAAGTATTTCGCTTGAAGGAAGTGTTGGATAATACGCTTATAATAATTTGAAAAATTAGCCGTCATTCTGACTTGTTCAGAATCAGACGGCAAGTGTAATGTAAAATAGAAATTATCATTTCGAACGCAGAGAGAAATCTTAAATGAAAAATAAAAAGGATTCCGGACAAGCCGGAATGACAGTTGCAGTTGTGTCATCGCGAAGGAGTAAAACGACTGTGGCGATCACTTAAATAACCTAAAAAAAATAATAAGCGAATTTTCATCTTGTAAAATCTTGTTCTGAAATAATATTAAAAAGGAAATAAAATGCTTTCAGTTAAAAATTTATTTGTTAATGTTGAAGGAAAAGAAATTCTTAAAGGAATTAATTTAGAAGTTAAACCAGGGGAAGTTCACGCAATTATGGGCCCCAACGGAAGCGGGAAAAGCACGCTTGCAAGTATTTTAGCGGGCAAAGAAGGTTATGAAATTTTAGGCGGCGAAGTTCTTTACGAAGGAAAAGATCTTTTGGATATGTCTCCCGAAGATCGCGCACGCGAAGGAATATTTTTAGCGTTTCAATATCCTGTTGAAATCCCGGGAATTTCAAACGCAACTTTTCTGAAAACTGCTATAAATGAAATTAGAAAATACAAAGGCGAAGAACCTTTAGACGCTATGGAATTTCTTGGACTTATGCGTGAAAAAATGAAACTCGTAAACATTGATGAAAGTTTGATCAGCCGTCCTGTTAATCAAGGATTTTCAGGCGGTGAAAAAAAACGCAACGAAATTTTTCAACTTGCAATGTTAGATCCAAAATTAGCTATTCTTGATGAAACAGATTCCGGACTTGACATAGACGCTTTGAAAGTTGTAGCAAACGGAGTAAATCTTTTTAAACAGCAAGGCAACAATGAAAAATCTGTAATCGTTGTTACACACTATCAAAGATTGCTTGATTATATTATTCCTGATTTTGTTCATGTGCTTTCCGGCGGAAGAATTGTAAAATCAGGCGGAAAAGAATTGGCTTTGGAACTTGAAGCAAAAGGTTACGATTGGATTAAAGAAGAAAATGCTTCGGCATCCGTTAAATAAAGGAGAATTTTAATGAATCAAATTTCGGAAAAAATTGATATTAAAGATTGGTACACTTCCAACTTTGAAAAATTTGAAAGTTCGTTAAATGGCGAAGCAGATTCTTATCTTCACGCAATAAGAAAAAATGCAATTGAAGAATTTAATCAAAAAGGATTTCCCACAACTAAAAATGAAGAGTGGAAATACACAAATGTAAATCCCGTTTTGAATTATAATTTCATTCCTTCAAGATTCGCAAAAGATTTTTCGATTGATAAAAAGGAAATTCAAAAATATTTAATTGAAGGAGTTGAATTTAATCTTATTGTTTTTGTTAACGGAGTTTATAATAAAGAATTTTCCTCTGTAAAGGAAAAGAATTTAACGGTTGAAACTTTATCCGAATCATTTAAAAATGATTCTGAATTTATTAAACAAAATTTGGGAAAATATCTTGCGGCAAATGACGGATTTACCGCGTTAAATACTGCATTTGCTTTTGATGGAGCAGTAATAAAAGTTAAAGATAATGCAGTTATTGAAAATCCGGTAATGCTGCTTTATTTAAATGGAAGTTACGAAGAAAATATTTTAACACAGCCGCGCAATTTAATTTTTGCCGGAAAAAATTCGCAAGTAAAATTTCTGGAATCATTTCACTGCATTTCTGAAAAAGAATATTTATTCAACGCGGTAACTGAAATTATTTTAGAAGAAAATGCTTTCGTAAAATTTTATAAAATTCAGGATGAATTGGATTCTGCATTTCACATTAACAGAACACAAGTTCATCAGCAAAGATCAAGCAATTTTGAAGCGGTTACAATTACGCTCGCGGGAAAAATTGTCCGCAATGATCTTAATGCAATTTTAGCGGGAGAAAATTCCGAAGCGCACATGTACGGACTTTACATTACCGAAGAAAAACATCATGTTGATAATCATACTTTGATAGATCACGCGGTTGCAAATTGCCACAGCAATGAATTATACAAAGGAATATTATCAGATGAATCACGCGCGGTTTTCAACGGAAAAGTTATGGTTCGTAAAGACGCGCAAAAAACTTTGGCTTATCAATCAAATAAAAATTTGTTGCTTTCAAAATCTGCAAAGATTGATACAAAACCGCAGCTTGAAATTTTTGCCGATGATGTAAAATGTTCGCACGGCGCAACTGTCGGTCAATTGGATGAATCGATGGTTTTCTATTTGCAATCGCGTGGAATAAGCCGCGAAAGGGCAATTTCAATTTTGATAAATGCATTTGCAAGCGATGTTGTTGAAATGATAAAAATTGAGCCGCTTCAAGAGCAATTGGAAAATTTGATTCTTGAAAAACTGCACAGAAATACATTAGAGAAGGCAGAAAAATGAAACAGGAAGAATTAGTTTTAACTAATGAATCATCAAAGAAATTTGACGTGGAAAAAATTCGTGAAGATTTTCCGATTCTTAAAAAAGTTATAAACGGGAAACCCTTGATTTATTTGGATAATTCTGCCACAAGTCAAAAACCGAAACAAGTAATTGATGCAATTACAAATTACTATTTCGAATTAAATTCAAATATTCACCGCGGAGTTCATTATTTAAGTGAACAGGCAACTTTGGCTTATGAAGCTGCGCGCGTAAAAGTTAAAGAATATGTAAACGCTCTAAGCGCGTGCGAAGTTATTTTAACAAAAGGCGCGACTGAAGCAATAAATTTGGTGGTTCATTCTTACGGAAGAAAATTTCTAAAAGAAGGCGATGAAATTATAATCAGCGCAATGGAACATCACGCAAATATTGTTCCCTGGCAAATGTTATGTGAAGAAATAGGAACGAAATTAAGAGTAATTCCGATAAATGATGACGGCGAATTAATTTTAGAAGAATATGAAAAAATGTTGAACGAAAAAACAAAATTTGTTTCGGTAGTTCAGATTTCAAATTCGCTTGGAACAATTAATTCCGTAAGAAAAATTATTGATCTCGCACACGAAAGAAATATTCCCGTTATGATTGACGGATCGCAGGCAGTTCCGCATGTTAGAGTTGATGTTCAGGAATTGGACTGCGAATTTTATGTTTTCAGTGGACACAAAATGTTTGGTCCAACAGGAATCGGAGTTTTATACGGTAAAATGCCATTGCTTGAAAAAATGCCGCCGTATCAAACAGGCGGTGATATGATCCGTTATGTAAGTTTTGAGAAAACTGTTTTCAACGATCTTCCAAATAAATTTGAAGCCGGAACCCCGAATATTGCGGGCGGAGTTGGAATGGGCGCAACAATCGAATATCTGAATTCGCTTGATTTTAATTCTGTTGCAAAATATGAACACGAACTTTTGGATTACGCAACCGAAAAATTAAGTTCAATTGATGGGCTTAGAATTATCGGAACGGCAAAAGAAAAAGCATCATTAATATCTTTCATTTTGGAAAATATTCATCCGCATGATATCGGAACAATTTTAGATTCAGAAGGAATTGCAATTAGAACCGGACATCATTGTACGCAGCCTGTAATGCAAAGATTCTGCATTCCTGCAACAGCGCGCGCTTCGTTTACATTTTACAATACTATGGAAGAAGTTGATAAATTAGTTGACGGAATTTACAAAGTAAAAAAGGTTTTAGGCTGATGGCTGATTTAAGCGAACTTTATCAGGAAGTGATTTTAGATCACAATAAAAATCCGAGAAATTTCAGAAAGTGCGAAACTTGTAATCATGAATCCGAAGGGTTTAATCCTTTATGCGGCGATCATATTTGGGTTTATCTGGATTTGGAAGGTGATGTAATTAAAGACGTTTCATTTCAAGGGAACGGCTGCGCAATTTCAAAATCATCTGCTTCAATGATGACCTCATTAGTAAAAGGAAAAACAAAACAAGAAGCAGAAAAAATGTTCAATCAGTTTCATGATGTTGTAACTTCAAAAATCGGGAGTGATCAGGATTTAGAAGGTTTAGGAAAATTAGCAGTATTTGCGGGCGTTCGTGATTATCCCGCACGAGTAAAATGTGCGTCACTTGCATGGCACACTTTAATGAATGCTTTAAAAGATGAAAGCGGAAATGTTGCATCAACAGAATAATGGAAATTAAAATGACCAAAGGCGAATTAGAACAAGAAATTGTTAAAAGAATTAAAACCTGTTACGATCCCGAAATTCCGGTTGATATTTGGGAATTGGGATTGATCTACGGAATTGATGTTGATGAAGAAAATAATGTATTAATAAAAATGACCTTAACTTCTCCGATGTGTCCCGTTGCGGAAAGTTTACCGGTTGAAGTTAAAAATAAAGTTAAAGAAATTGAAGCTGTAAATGATGTTTATATTGATCTGGTTTGGAATCCGCCATGGGATAAAGATATGATGTCTGAGGCGGCAAAATTAGAATTAGGATTTTTTTAAAGTTAATAGTTGTCAGTTTACAGTTTTCAAAGAAAAGTAGATTTTCGTCTGATTCCGGACAAACCGGAATGACTAAAATGTTTTAAGAAAAGCAATTTTGAATAGATATCATTTCGAATCCTGATTAAATCGGGATTAGAAATCTTTAAAAAGCAAAGATTGCTTCGCTAACATTCGCAATGACAAAACAGAACAGTCATTTCGAACGAAGAGAGGAATATTAAAGACTCAGATTTCTCAGTCGTTAAACTCCGAAATGACAAATTAGATAATAAAATTGTCATTCTGAGCGAAGCGAAGAATCTAAAAAAATAATTATTAAATCAGAATTTGATTTTAGAATTAAATAAAAACAAAATTTAGAAAATAAAATTTCAATCAAAATTTAATTTTTCAGAAAGGAAAAATTGATGTTCAATATTAATAGAAATGCACCGAATTATGATCCTGAATCAGTTCAACCAATGCGTGATGAATTAACTTTTACAGGCTTTCAAGAATTGTTATCAGCATCAGATGTTGATAAATTTTTATCGAACGAAAATTCAGGTACGGTTTTAGTTTTTATAAATTCTGTTTGCGGATGCGCTGCCGGAAGTGCGCGCCCCGGAGTAAATTTGGCATTGCAAAATAAAGTAATTCCGGATCACATTACAACAGTTTTTGCGGGAATGGAAAAAGAAGCGGTTGCAAGAGTTCGTGAATACATGAAAAATATTCCTCCGTCATCACCTTTTATTGCATTATTCAAAAACGGAAAACCGGTTTATGCAATGCAAAGATTCGAAATTGAAGGTCGCGGACCGGAAGAAATTTCAGCTGATCTGGTTGATCAATTTAACGAACACTGTATAAAACAGGGACCATCAATTCCAGCTGAAAAATTTGCACAACTTGAATACGGACAATTCTGCGGATCAAAAATTCCAAGAATTTCCTAAGGTGAAAAAATGAAGTTCAGCGCTCAGGAAGAATACGGATTGCGTTGTTTATTGCGGATTGCAAAATTTTACAAGATCAATAAATCATTAACAATCCCTGAAATCAGTCAATCCGAAGGAATATCGCAGCATAATGTAGCAAAGCTGTTGCGCATTTTGCGGTTGGGCGGATTTTTGGAAAGTGAACGCGGACAAGTAGGCGGCTACACTTTGGCAAAATCTCCAGATAAAATTATAATTTCGGATGTGCTTGCAACTTTAGGCGGAAGATTATTTGAAGAAGAACAATTCTGCGGAGATCACGCTGGAGCCGAATCAATTTGCACACACACAGTTGATTGTTCAGTGCGTTCACTGTGGCGTGTGGTTCAAAATTCAGTTGATAAAGTTTTAAAACAAACAACTTTAAAAGATCTGATGGGCTCGGAATTAGATCTTGAACAAAAAGTAAATCAACTTCAAAATATTCAATAGTGTAGTATTTACTCAATAGAATTAAGATCCCGCTAGAAGGCGGGATTTTTATTTTTAAAAAATGATTAGATGTTTATCGAATTAAAAATCCTTGAAAAAGTTTTCCAAAATATTTAAAAGAAAATTTCAAAGTTGAATTGATCTTAAAAATTTTTATATTTGCAAGAAAAAAGAGGTGTACAATGAACGAAGAAACTTTCCGCGAAACTACATTAACAAAAGAAGAAAAACAATGGGCGCTCGCTTCTCATTTAAGTGCATTTGCAGGATTTGTATTTCCGTTCGGCAATATTATTGCTCCGCTTCTTATTTATCTTTTGAAAAAAGATGAAATGCCATTTGTTCAAAAACATGCAAAAGAATCATTGAATTTTCAGATCAGTATGACAATCTATTTTATAATAGGATTTATTTTAATGCTTTTAATTGTAGGAATTGCGATCGTTGCTGTTTTGACAGTTGCTGAAATTGTGCTTATAATTGTTGCCGCTTTAAAAGCAAATGACGGTTTGGATTTTAAATATCCGTTCACAATAAGATTCATTAATTAATTTTTGACTAATAAATTCAAATGATTTACAGGAAAAGAATCATAAAAATTACGGAGAATTTCTGAAAAAGAATATTAAAAAAGAATTTAACCAAGAATATAAAAAAGAAAGAAAAACTTTTCGCGGTAGTGAAAATTTCGTAATAAAAACCGGAGAAAGTTTTTCAAAAATAATTGAAGAAAAGATAAGGCAAAAAATAAAAGGGAATATTTACTTTAACGAAGCTGAACCTTTTTCAAATTTCAAATATGAAGATGAAATTAAAATAAAAAATGAAGCGCTTAGTGAATTCTGGGATCGAAAAAATATTCCTGAAAAACCCGGGAAAATTATTCCTTCAGTAAAAAGCAGAAATTACAGGACAACAACAAAAAGGAAATTATATTCTGAGGAAGAAAAATTTCTGCTTCTTCTAAACAGAAAACTACCGGTTAAAAAAGATTTATATTTCCAGGAATCAAATCTTGAACCTGAAGAACATAACAAAATTTATTCTTTTGTTTCAAGAAAATTAAATGAACCATCATTCAAAATTATTTCGAAAAGTTTAAACTTTTTAATTATACGAGGAAACTATACAGAATTCTCCGTTATTTTCAATGTTCATACTTTACATGCCGCGGTTGTCAGAAGAATAAAAGCGCTTGCCGATGAATTTAAAAATTTTGAAGTAAACATAATTTCATCTTTTATTTATTTTGACCCGACTAAATCAGATTATTATTTGGAAAATGAACGCCCCGGTGATGCTCTTAATTTTAAAAAACTTTTCGGTCCCGAAAAACTTTTTATTAAAATTGATGATAAAAAATATTCATATCATCCAACATCTTTTTCGCAAATAAATTTTTCTGCAGTCCCTGATTTTTTAAAGGAAGCAAAACGGCTTTTAACGGGAAGTGAAAATGAAAGATTGATAGATCTATATTGCGGCTACGGATTATTTTCGATTTATTTGGCAGATAATTTTAATGAAATCATTGGAATTGAACTCGAAGGAAATTCGATCCGTTCGGCAATTGAAAACGCAAAATTCAATCCTTCAAAAAGCAAAATAAGATTTACTGCAAAAAGAATTACGGGTGAAGATCTTGAAGATTTTCTTCCGGAAGCAAATAAGTCGGAAGTTTTTTTGCTGGATCCTCCGAGAAACGGAACTGAAAAAGATGTGGTTAAAATAATTGCCGAAAGAAATCCTCAAAAAGTACTTCATATATTTTGCGGAATAGAACAAATTCCCGTCGAAATAAATGAATGGAAAAAGCACGGATACCATATTAAAGAAATAGTTCCGATTGACATGTTTCCCGGAACTTCAAATTTAGAAATTCTTATTTTGCTTGAGCAAAAATAGATTTTCTGTGTCATTTTATTAAGAATCTGAATTTCAAAATATCAAAAAATAGTAAGCGAAATTTGATAAATATCATTATTAAAAATTTATTAAAGCTAAGTTTTATATTTTATTATAATTTGTTTTTGAGATTACAGAAATGAGCAAATCTATTTTGTATAATCCGGAAAGAATACATCAAAATAATTTTTGAAAATTAGTTTTAAAATAAAAAAAGCGAACTAAAAAGTTCGCTTTTTTTGCTCCGAGAGTAGTACTTATGAGAATAAAATCACTCAGTTAATCCGTTAGCTAAAGGACTCTATCATTGAGCAAATTCCAAATGAATTCACGTTCTTTTTGAGATTTAAGCTGCTTTTCTCTTTTCATAGCTTCACTTCTTGAAGAAAATCCTTCAGAATAAAAAATTTCCCAAGGAATATATCTTGATGTATGAGTAGATTTGCCTGAATTATGATCGCTCAATCTTCTATTTAGATCTGAAGTTTGCCCGATATAGATTTTATTGAATGTTTGTGAGTATAAAACGTAAGTATAAAATTTTATCATAAATTAATTTAAAATAAAAAAAGCGAACTAAAAAGTTCGCTTTTTTTTGCTCCGCGAGTAGGGCTCGAACCTACAACCACTCGGTTAACAGCCGAGTGCTCTACCATTGAGCTATCGCGGAATCAAATCAATTTTGAGTAATAAAAATAATTAAAAATCCTTCTCTTGTCAAGTATCTGTAAATAAAAAATTTAATAAAATTTTTTTCAAAATAGATTTTAAATTCTAAAAAGTGAGAAAATTCACAATAAAAAATCTTTAATCTGAAATGCAGTACCCGTTTAATGCCCAATTTTTCAACAAAAAAGATATAATTTTTAAACTTCCGATTAAGGCATTAAAATTGTTATTAAAATAAAAAATAAGTTTAAGATAAAAATTTTTATTAAAATAAAGGACACTTAAAATGGATACTCTTGATAATTTGAAATCGAAAGTTCAAAGCGCGTATCAAGAATGGGAAGAAAAAAATTATAAAAAATCTCTTGAAAAATTTCCGGAAAGATCAAAGAAGTTTACAACCGCATCTTTTACCGAAGTTAAACCGCTTTACATACCAAATGATACTAATTCAAACGATTATAATGAAAGAATAGGATTTCCGGGACAATATCCGTTTACCCGTGGAGTTCAGCCTACAATGTACCGCGGAAGATTTTGGACTATGCGCCAATATGCAGGATTCGGTACAGCAAAAGAATCAAACGAAAGATACAGATATTTGCTTTCACAAGGACAATCAGGTTTGTCTGTTGCATTTGATTTACCGACACAAATCGGTTACGATAGCGATGATTCAATGTCTTATGGTGAAGTTGGCAAAGTAGGCGTTGCTATTGATACTTTGGCAGATATGGAAATTTTGTTCGATCAAATTCCGCTTGATAAAGTTTCAACTTCAATGACAATTAACGCTCCGGCTTCAGTACTTTTGGCAATGTATATTGCTGTTGCTGAAAAACAAGGCGTTGGCAGAGATAAAATCAGCGGAACAATCCAAAATGATATTCTAAAAGAATACATCGCTCGCGGAACTTATATTTATCCGCCGAAACCTTCTATGCGTCTTATCACAAATATTTTTGAATTCTGTTCGAAAGAAGTTCCTAAATGGAATACAATTTCAATTTCGGGATATCATATTCGAGAAGCCGGTTCAACTGCTGCGCAGGAAGTCGGATTTACCTTAGCTGATGGTATCGCTTATGTTGATGCTGCGGTAAAAGCAGGATTGGATGTTGATGATTTTGCCGGACAATTATCATTTTTCTTTAATGCTCATAATGATCTTTTGGAAGAAGTTGCAAAATACAGAGCCGCAAGAAGAATCTGGGCAAAATTAATGAAAGAAAGATTTAACGCTAAAAAAGCTAAATCTCAAATGTTAAGATTCCATACTCAAACTGCAGGTTCAACTTTAACTGCGCAACAAGTAAACAATAATATAGTTCGTGTAACAATTCAAACTTTGGCTGCAGTTCTTGGCGGAACACAATCACTTCATACAAATTCAAAAGATGAAGCTTTAGCTTTACCAACAGAAGAAGCAGTAATGATCGCTTTAAGAACACAGCAAATTGTAGCTCACGAAAGCGGCGTTACAAATACAATGGATCCGCTAGCAGGTTCATATTATGTAGAAGCTTTGACAGATCAAATTGAAAAAGAAGCTTTGGAATACATTTCAAAAGTTGATTCACTTGGCGGAATGGCAAGCGCAATTGAAAACGGTTACGTTCAAAGTGAAATTCAAAAATCTTCTTATCAATTTACAAAAGAAATGGAAGCCGGTGAGAGAATTGTTGTCGGCGTAAATAAATTCCAGATCAAAGAAGGTGAACCGAAAGATCTATTGAAAATTGATATGAAAGTTCAGGATGAACAAATTAAATTCTTGAACAAAATACGTTCCGAAAGAAATAATGAAGAAGTGAATGCTAAACTTGCTGAACTTAAAAAAGCTGCTGAAGGCGACGCTAATTTAATGCCTTATATTATTGACGCAGTAAAAGTTTACGCAAGCATCGGCGAAATTTGCAACACAATGCGCGATGTTTTCGGCGAATACAAAGAAAGCGTTGTTATCTAATAAGAATGATTTTGAAGAAGGCAAATGCCTTCTTCAATTTTTATCTATAAATGAATAATGAATCATAAATCAAAAATAAATTTTTGAAAGGATATTAAAATGACACCGACACATATTGAACACATAGGAATAGCAGTAAAAAATTTAGACGAATCAATTAAATATTATGAAAATGTTTTAGGACTAAAATGTTATGCGGTTGAAGAAGTAGCGGATCAAAAAGTAAAGACCGCTTTTTTTATGGTCGGACAAACAAAAATTGAACTTTTAGAATCAACTTCTGAAGATGGACCTATCGCTAAATTCATAGAAAAGAAAGGTGAAGGAATTCATCATCTTGCTTTTGCGGTAAACAATCTTTCTGATGCATTAAAAGAAGTTGAACAAAAAGGAATTCAATTAATTGATAAAGCTCCAAGAAAAGGCGCTGAAGGTTTGAATATTGCATTCCTTCATCCGAAATCAACAAACGGAGTTTTAACCGAACTTTGCGAACATTAAGATTAAATAAAATAAAAATTGTTTTTAGGAGAACAAATGACTATTGAAGAAAGACTCCAGGGTCTGATGAAAAAGCGCGAACAGGCAAGATTGGGCGGCGGCGAAAAAAGAATTGAAGCCCAGCATAAGAAAGGTAAATTTACCGCGCGCGAAAGAATCAATATGCTGCTTGATGAAGGAAGTTTTGAAGAATTTGATATGTTTGTTACCCACAGAAATACCGATTTCGGTATGGAAGATCAGCAATTCTTAGGTGACGGCGTTGTAACAGGTTACGGAACCATTGACGGCAGATTGGTTTATGTTTTCTCACAAGATTTTACCGTTTTCGGCGGATCACTTTCAGAAACTTTTGCACAAAAGATCTGCAAAGTTATGGATATGGCAATGAAAAACGGAGCTCCGCTTATCGGAATTAATGATAGCGGCGGCGCACGTATTCAGGAAGGTGTAAAAAGTTTGGGCGGCTATGCTGAAATTTTCCAAAGAAATATTATGGCTTCGGGAGTTGTTCCGCAGATCTCTGCAATATTTGGTCCTTGCGCAGGCGGAGCCGTTTATTCACCGGCATTAACCGATTTCAATATTATGTCAAAAGGTACAAGCTATATGTTTGTTACCGGACCAAAAGTTGTAAAAACCGTTACAGGCGAAGTTGTTAGCGAAGAAGATTTAGGCGGTGCATCAGTTCACGGTTCAAAATCAGGTGTAACTCATTTTGTTGCCGATAATGAAGAAGAAGGAATTTTACTGATAAGAAAATTATTGAGTTACTTACCGCAAAATAATTTGGAAGAACCACCTGTTGCTGTTTGTGATGATCCTATTGACAGATTGGAAGATGCATTAAATTACATAATTCCTGATAACCCCAATAAACCTTATGATGTTAAAGACGTGATTCACGCAATTGTTGATTATAAAGAATTTTTGGAAGTTCAAAGACATTACGCGCCAAACATCATTACCGGGTTTGCAAGATTTAACGGAGTATCAGTTGGTATAGTTGCAAATCAGCCAAGTTATTTGGCAGGCGTTCTTGATATAAATTCATCGAGAAAAGCTGCAAGATTTGTAAGATTTTGCGATGCTTTTAACATTCCTGTAGTAACTTTGGTTGACGTTCCCGGATTTTTACCCGGCACTGCTCAGGAATACGGAGGAATAATTATTCACGGAGCAAAATTATTATTTGCATACGGTGAAGCAACAATTCCTAAAGTTACAGTAATTTTAAGAAAAGCTTACGGCGGCGCTTATGATGTGATGAGTTCTAAACATTTACGCGGTGATATCAACTATGCTTGGCCTTCTGCTGAAATTGCAGTTATGGGACCAAAAGGTGCAGTAGAAGTTCTTTACGGAAAAGAATTAAAAGAAATTACTGATGATGCAGAAAGAGCAAAATTCTTAACTGAAAAAGAAAATGAATATAAAGATAAATTTGCAAATCCTTATGTCGCTGCAAAATTCGGATATATTGATGATATAATTGAACCGAGAAATACCAGATTCAGAATCATACGAGCTTTGCAATCATTGGCAACTAAGAAAGACACAAATCCTCCCAAAAAACATTCAAATATTCCATTATAAGGAGGAAATAGTATGACATTGGCTTTATTACAAGCGGTTACTGATACAACATCACAACATTTAGCTGAAAATGCTCATTTGTTTGAAGAAATTGATCCTATAGGTTTAGGCATGTCAGCTGTTGGAATGGTTGTGGTTTTTATGTCGCTCTTACTTTTATACATCGTTTTTACAAATGTTACAAAGTTAATATCAATTAAAATTCAAAAGCCGGAAGTAAAAAAAGAAACAAAGCAAATGACCGGTGCTTCTGATGATGTTACAGGCGAAGTAAATGCAGCTATTGCTATGGCTATTTATCTTTACAGCAAAGAAATTCATGATATTGAAAATACTGTTCTTACCATAAACAGAGTATCAAAAGCATACTCTCCTTGGAGCTCAAAGATTTATGGTTTAAGACAATATCCAAAAAGGTAGTAAAATATGAAAAAATTTAAATTCAATATTCAAGGCAATGAGTATCAAGTAGAAATACAAAATTTTGAAGGTGATGTTGCCGAAATAGAAGTTAACGGAACCCTTTATACTGTTGAAGTTGAAAAGAAACTTCAACAATCAAAGACTCCAAAATTAGTGCGTTCAGTTGTTTCACCTTCAACTGAAAGTTCTGCATCTACAGCAAAAACAAGTAATCCTTCTGCACCAAAAGGTGCCGGACACATTAAATCTCCATTGCCCGGCGTAATTTTGAATATTCTTGTTAGAGAAGGTGATAAAGTTAAAGTCGGTGATAAATTGATAATTCTTGAAGCTATGAAAATGGAAAACAACATTAATGCTGATAAAGAAGGAACAATAAAATCAATAAAAGTAAGGCAGGGTGACTCTGTTCTGGAAGGTGATGTCTTAATAGAAATCGGAGTGTAGGATGGAGCAATTTTTTAATTTTACACTCGAAGGATTTAATCAATTTTTCAGATATTCAGCATTTGCAAGCCTTACAATTGGACATCTTGTAATGATCACGGTTGGTTTGATCTTTCTTTATTTAGCAATAAAAAAAGATTACGAACCGTTATTGCTTGTGCCGATTGGATTCGGAATACTGATCGGAAATGTTCCTTTTGACATAAATGCAGGACTTCAAATCGGTATATATGAACCCGGCAGTGTTATGAATTATTTGTATTTTGGTGTTATTAAAGGTGTTTATCCGCCGTTGATCTTTTTGGGAATCGGTGCAATGACGGATTTTTCAACCCTTTTATCAAATCCGAAATTAGTTTTATTAGGTGCTGCAGCACAGTTAGGTATTTTTGGCGCATATATGATCGCATTGGCTTTAGGTTTTGATCCGCAACAAGCAGCTTCAATTGCGATTATCGGTGGTGCCGATGGTCCTACCGCTATTTTTCTTTCATCAAAATTAGCCCCTGAATTAATTGGAGCAATTGCAGTTTCGGCTTACTCTTATATGGCATTGGTTCCTGTAATTCAGCCACCCATCATGAAGTTATTAACAACTGCCAAAGAGAAAAGGATTAAGATGAAACCGCCGAGAGCAGTTTCCAAGACCGAAAAAATTCTTTTTCCGATAGTTGGTTTGTTGCTAACTACTTTTATTACTCCAAGTGCAATGCCGCTTTTGGGAATGCTTTTCTTCGGAAATATTTTGAAAGAAAGTGGAGTTACTAAAAGATTAGCAGATACCGCAAAAGGCGCTTTAATTGATATAGTTACTATTTTAATTGGTGTGACTGTTGGTGCTTCAACTCAGGCAACAACTTTCTTAACTGCACAATCAATTGGAATTTTTGCTTTAGGAGCAGTTTCATTTATTATCGCAACTACCGGCGGAGTAATGTTTGCAAAAATCATGAATTTGTTTTTAAGTGAAGATAAGAAAATCAATCCGCTTATCGGAAACTCGGGAGTTTCAGCCGTACCGGATAGTGCGAGAGTATCACAAATGGTTGGTTTACAATACGATTCTTCAAATCACTTGTTAATGCATGCTATGGCTCCAAATGTTGCCGGAGTTATTGGCAGCGCAGTTGCAGCAGGTATTCTGTTAAGTTTCTTTATGGGATAGTTCAGTTTTGAATATAAAAAAAAGAGGAACTTTTTTAAGTTCCTCTTTTAGTTTTAAAGAATCATTTTTCAGTTATAATAACTTTCTTATCAGCTGCGGCTTTTCGGTCCTGCAGTTCTTATTTCCTCAGAAACTTCGCTTTCAAACTGTTTGAAATTTTCATGGAACATATTTGCCAATCTTTTTGCAGATTCATCATATTTTTCTTTATTTGTCCAGGTATTTCTCGGATTCAAAACTTCTTGCGGAACATTTGGACAAGATACCGGAACCTGCAAACCGAAGATCGGATCTTCCTGAGTTTCAACATTATCCAATTCACCGTTCAAAGCGGCATTTAGCATTGTACGTGTGTATTTTATCTTCATTCTGCTGCCTTCGCCGTAAGGTCCGCCTGTCCAACCCGTATTCAATAACCAGCAATTTACATTATGTTCTTTAATTTTTTTACCTAAAAGATTTGCATAAACCGATGGATGAAGTGCCATAAAAGGTGCTCCGAAACATGTGCTGAAAGTTGCTTTAGGTTCAGTTACGCCTTTTTCTGTTCCTGCAACTTTTGCAGTATATCCGGAAATAAAATGATACATTGCCTGTTCTTGAGTTAATTTAGAAATTGGAGGCAAAACTCCAAACGCATCAGCAGTAAGCATTATAATATTTTTAGGATGACCGGCTTTTCCGCTTGGTTCAATGTTATCAATTTGTGTTAATGGATAAGCAGCACGTGTATTTTCAGTTAAACTGTCATCATCTAAATTTAAAATGCGAGAGTCATTATCAATTGCAACATTTTCCAAAACAGTGCCGAATTTGCGTGTGGTTCCGTAAATTTCAGGTTCGGCTTCTTCTGAAAGTTTAATAACTTTGGCATAACAGCCGCCTTCAAAATTGAAAACACCGTTATCGCTCCAGCCATGTTCATCATCACCTATCAATTTACGGTTAGGATCAGCCGAAAGTGTAGTTTTTCCGGTTCCTGATAATCCGAAAAGAAGTGCTACATCGCCTTGTTCACCGACATTTGCAGAACAATGCATTGACATTATTCCTTTTTGCGGCAGAATATAATTCATAACCGTAAAAATTGATTTTTTAATTTCGCCGGCGTAACTTGTGCCGCCAATCAATACTAATTTTTTACCGAAATTCACAAGAATAAAAACTTCCGATCTTGTTCCGTCAGTTTCAGGATCCGCCTGAAATCCGTGCATATCAATTACTGTAAATCCGGGAGCGTGAGTTTTTAATTCATCATTTGTAGCTTTAATAAACATATTTCTGGCAAATAAATTATGCCATGCGGTTTCAGTGATAATCCTAACGGGAAGTCTGTAATCTTCATCGGCTCCTGCAAAACAATCCTGAATGTAAATATCTTTGTTTTGCATATAAACTAACATCTTTTCAAATACGCGGTCAAATTTTTCTTCATCAATTGCAACATTGACTTTACCCCACCAAACTTTATCCTTGCTTTCACTTTCTTTTACTACAAATTTATCATTTGGGCTTCTTCCTGTATGAAATCCTGTTCTAACTACCATAGGGCCTTGTTTTGCTAAAATCCCTTCGTGATTTTGAAGCGCCTTTTCATAAAGTGCAGCAGTATTTAAATTGTAAAAAATATCATTTACGTTTTGAATACCGAATTCTTCCAACTGTTTGACAATTTCGTCTTTTGTCCTCATTTCTTAAACCTCTCCAGTTATTTAATTTGGAAACTTAAAATTCTAAGTAAATAAAACTAAAAAAAACCATTTTTAAAAAATAATCCATGCAAAATAAAAATGAATTTAATTTAAAATTCTTGACATAAAGGTAAGTTTACTTTAATATAATAATTATTGATAAAATTGAAAGAGCGGCACAATGATTTTTCCGATGGGCGATGATAACCGTGATAGAACAATTACTCCAATAGTAAATTATCTGTTTTTGATAATCAATATTTTGGTTTTCATTTTTCTTCAGGGAATGGGAAGCGATGACAAATTTACTTACGCATTTTCTACAGTTCCCGAAGAAATTGTTACCGGAGAAGATCTTGTTACCGATGATAGAGTTTTTGAAGATCCTGTAAGCGGTCAAACTTATCAGATAAGCGGACTTCAGCCAACTCCTTTTTCAGTTTACATCACTTTATTAACTTCAATGTTTATGCACGGCGGAATTGCGCACATTTTCGGAAATATGCTTTATCTTTTTATTTTTGGTGATAACATTGAAAACCGGTTAGGACATTTGCGCTACGCAATTTTTTATCTTCTAACCGGATTGATTGCTTCTCTTTCTCATGTATTTGCAACTTACGCTTTTGGCGGAAATCCTTTGATCCCGAGTTTAGGAGCTTCCGGGGCAATTTCCGGAGTGCTTGGCGGATATATGATCTTATTTCCAAAAAGAAGAGTAAAAGTTTTACTTTTCAGATTTTTTACCGAAGTCCCTGCAATTGTTGCTTTGGGAATTTGGTTCGCATTTCAATTGATAAGCGGAATTGGAGTTTTAGGCAGCGGCTCGCAGGAAGGCGGAGTTGCTTATGCTGCGCACATCGGCGGATTTGTTGCCGGTTTGGTACTTATCAAATTATTTACGATCGGAAGATCAGAAAAGTTTCCCGTCATAAAAAACAGGTCTGTATTTAAATGAAATTTTTTATTGAGTAAATCTTTTTTTTGGAAAGAATAAGATCGCAAATTCAAAGCGTAAAAAAAATATAATGAATTAAAATTCATGATTTTTTCATTTTCATTGAATTAAATTAATATCTATTAAATTATAAATTTGAACTGCAAAAAAAATCTAAAAGATATAATTCAAGATTTCCCGGCGCGGAAAATATTTATAAAAGAAGTAAACTAAACAATATTAAAAAATCAAATTAATCTAGATAGAAAAAGGAAAATTAATGCAATCATCAAAAATAGAACAGATGCAGTCGCAATTTAAAATTCAATATAAAACTAAAATAAATGCGCCGGTTGAAAAAGTCTGGGAAGCATTGACCAAACCTGAAATTTTGAAACAATATTTTTTTGGAACAGAGCTCATCACAAATTGGAAAGTTGGAGATCCTATAATTTTTCAAGGCGAGTGGGATGGACAAAAATATCAGGATAAAGGAGTAGTTTTTGAATATGAACATAATAAACGCTTGGCATATTCTTACTTAAGCAGTTGGAGCGGAATGGAAGATAAACCCGAAAATTATTTGTGGATTAGTTATGAAGTTAAGCCGGAAGGAAATCAAACCGATTTAACAATATATCAAAGCAACTATGATGAAGAACGGGCAAAACATTCGGAAGGAAACTGGGCATCAATAATAAATGAAATGAAAAAAATTGTGGAAAAGTAAAAAGATTTCATCAATTTAATTTTATTTAATGAAAGCTGATGAAAAGTTTTCATTAAAATATTTTTCTTTACGTAAAATTTTATTTCAGTTGAGATTTAATTTTCTTTTAAGATATTTCATTCCGGACATAAATATTTTTTTAATTATTTTACAAATCAGAAAGTGCAATTATGAAAACATTTAAACTTGTTCTAAGGATATTACCTCTTTTCGCAATTCTTTTCATGGCTTGCAACAATGAACCAAAGGAAAATTTAAAAATGGAAAATAAGGAAAATACGAAAACCGGAAATAACGAAAATCTGATTGTACTTGTAAAATATAAATCACAGCCGGGAAAAAGCAGCGAAGCAATTTCGGGCTTAACAAAATTAATTGAAGAAGTAAAAAATGAACCAAATTTTGTAAATATTACATTGCATGTTGATGCAAAGGACAGTTCAAATATTTTACTTTATGAAGAATGGAGCGACGAAAATTATTATACAGGCGATCACATGAAGACTTCACACTTACAAAATTTTATGCAAGATTCACGGGCATTTTTAGCAGGTCCACCGGAAATTTCACAATGGAAAATTGAAAAGAAATATTAAAATATAATTAGTAAGTAAATTTAATGTTCCGAAAATGAATATTTTTAGTGCATTCTGTAAAGTTCACATTTAGAAATATTTCTTAGATTTGGAAATACAATCTTTTAGCAAAAAAAATCAGGATTACATATTTCATTCAAATATTTATAAAAAAGATTAATTAAGTATTAATAAATTATAAAGCAAAATTTTAATTCATTTTGAAAATTTTTTTAAATCGCAGTTTCAAATTTAGTG
The DNA here is from genome assembly GCA_965365345.1 of uncultured Melioribacteraceae bacterium. Taxonomy (GTDB): domain Bacteria; phylum Bacteroidota; class Ignavibacteria; order Ignavibacteriales; family SURF-24; genus CBDUBH01. The sequence continues at coordinate 11,044 of CBDUBH010000017.1, read as the reverse complement.
GTAAAATTTTTGAATGTTTGAATTACGGAGATCAATTGGAAGACAAAAGAAATATTTTAAAGGATAAAAAACCGTTTGACTATAAATTTACAAAAGAAGGGAAAACTTTGATATTTTGGAATGGGAAGCAAGTTTCTGTAATTAAAGGAAAAAAGTGCGAAGAATTAAAAGTGTTAATAAAAGATGGCGATGAATTTTCAATTCAATTACTTTTAGCAAAAATAACAGGTCATTTTAAACATGGAAATGAAAGATGAAACACTTTGTTATTTACTAAGTTTAATAATGAGATTTAAATTATTCCCAGTGCAAGTAAAATTGCAATTAAGATAAGTAAAATTCCAACCAAAATTTGAATAGTTTTATAAGTGATTTTATTCAAAAGTTGCTTCCCCAAAAACGCCCCGGTAAATGCGGAAATTACCGCAACGCCCAAAAGATAAATATTATTTTGTATGATGATTGAATTAAAATGAGATGAATAAACTGCCATTCTGGTTAGATCAATTAAAACCGCAATTACAACTCCGGTTGCAATAAATGATTCTTTAGTTAAACCGGCTTTAATTAAAAATGCGCTTCGCAATGCGCCTTGATGCCCTGAAATTCCGCCGAAAAATCCGCTTAACACTCCGCCAACCGGTAAATATTTTTTATCGAAAGCAAGTTTTTGATATTTAGGAATTAATTCAAATACTGCGAAAAATGTCATTATTAAAGCAATTATCAACTTAATTAAAGAGATTTCAAAAGAATTTTGAAACATTTGATATTTGTAAATCGGCTGGGAATCAGATAATTGGATTAAAATATAAGCGCCAATAAATGCAGCCAAAATTGCGGGAATTCCGAATTTTAAAATAGTGGATCTATCAGCAAATTTTCCGAGTAGAAAAAGTTTGAAAATATTATTCAGGAAATGAACTATTGCGGTTAAAGCAATTGCAGTTTCTATGGGGAAAAAGATCGCAAATGCGGGCATTAGAATCGTACCTAAACCGAATCCAGAAAATAAAGTTAAGCCGGAAGCCAATAATGAAACTACAGCAATTAAAACAAATTCCATATTCGTTTAATATTTTGTTTTAAAATAAAAAAGGGCAAGCTAAAATTTGCTTACCCTTTAATATGCGAAATTTTATGAATTAATATTCAATTACCAAAGCCAAAATTGCAAAGATATCAATTAAAATTAACATCCATGAAATTTCTTCGGTTTTCCCGGTAACTAATTTAATTACTGTCCAGCTTATAAATCCCCAAACTATTCCTTGCGTAATTGAGTAAGTGAAAGGAATTAAGATCATAGCAAGAAAAGCGGGAATTGCATCATCAAACTTGGTCCAGTTAATTTTCAAAACAGGTTTCATCATAAAAACGCCAACCAAAATTAAAGCCGGAGCTGTTGCAATTGCCGGAACAACTGAAACTAAAGGTGAAATAAACATAAAAGGAATAAATAAAAGTCCTGCAACAACTGCTGTCAATCCGGTTCTTCCGCCTTCTTCTATACCTGTTGCAGATTCAATATAAGCAGTACCTGCACTTGATCCGACCAAGCCTGCAAATCCTGTTGCGAAAGAATCAACAAGTAAGGATTGTTTAACATTTCTCGGTTCGCCGTTTTTATCCATTAAATTTCCGGCTTCGGCAACTCCGATAAAAGTTGAAAGTGAATCAAAAAGATCTGTAAATAAGAATGCGAAAGTTATCGGCCAGATTGCAAATTGCAAAGATCCGATCAGATCCATTTTGAAAAGTAAACTGAAATCCGGAGAGGAAAAGAAACCTTTCCAAGTAACTAAAGTAGGAATTCCGAAATTAATTGCAGAAGCATCGCCGTAGAATCTTCCGATAGGAATTGCGATTATTGTAGTTACAACAATTCCCAAAATAAGCGCGCCTTTAATTCTTTTGATAACCAAAATTGAAGTTAAAAGAAGACCGATCACAAAAGTTGCAACAATCGCATTCATTGGACTTATACTTATCAAAGTTGCAGGATGATCAACAATAAATTTCGCGTTTATAAAACCGATCAGCGCAATGAATAAACCGATTCCGGCAGCAACCGCATATCTGATCTGTTTGGGAATTGCTTTTACAATGTAAGTACGAACGTTAAAAATAGACAATAAAAAGAAAACAACGCCTGCCCAAAATACCGAACCTAATGCCGTTTCAAAAGGAACACCCATTCCCAAAACTACAGAATAAGTAAAGAATGCATTTAATCCCATTCCCGGAGCAACAAGTATCGGGTTTTTTGCGTAAATGCCCATCATAATTGTACTAAAAGCGGAAACCAAAATTGTAGCAGTTAAAACTGCATTAAATGGCATTCCGGTTGCGCTGATTATCGAGGGATTTACAATAATTATATACATTGCCGAAAGGAAAGTTGTTATGCCGGCAAGTACTTCTGTTTTTACATCAGATCTATTTTCCCTTAACTGAAAATATTTTTCCAACATTTTAATTTTCCTTTATGATTAAAAATTCCATTTAGCTGCAACAGTTGGCATAAATTCAACTTTATTTGAACCCGGAACGAAATTATTTGAAATTTCCAATTCACTTCCAATTGCAATATGATTTGTTAAATTAAACCATAATTGAGGTTCAGTTAAAAGAACCCAATCTTTTTCGCCTTCTTTACCTTGACTCCAAACATCCATAAATCCGGTGAAATTTAATTTACCATTTAAGAAAGATTTAAACCATACTAAAGTCAATTGTGCATCCGGTGAATCTGAACCGTACGCATTTCTATATAAAACATCGGTGTTTATAGTAACAAATCCTAAATTTACAGGATAGCTAACACCAAAAAGCCAAATAGGACTTAAAGAAACTGCGAGTGCATTTGAAGCATCAGCGAAAGAATTTCCTCTTGAAATAATTCCGTCATTATATTGAGCAGTAACAGCAACATTTTTATAAACATTAATGTATCTTGCAATTTCCCAATATGCTAATGACATACTTTTATTTCCGGTGTTATTAAAATCAAAATCAACAAAAGTAAAAGTTGAACCGTATTCATCAGGTCTGAACATTTCAAATGTAGTAGTAAAATATTCTCTGTCTTTTCCGAAATCATAATGAAGTTGTAAATTTTGAGCAAATGAAACTCCTGCGATCAAGAAAAATAAAGCTAAAAGCTTTTTCATAAAAATTACTCCTTGTTTGATTTTTTATTTTGATTATTTGGTAAAAACATATTTAATAAAACGCCAACAATTCCGGCAAGTCCTATTCCTGCCAATTGAAATTCCTGATAACCCAAAGCCATATCGCCGATTCCGAAAACTAAAATGACGGCAACTATAACAAGATTTCTTGAATTTGAAAGATCAATTTTATTTCGAACTAAAGTATTTACACCGATTGCTGCGATCATTCCGAAAAGCAGAACTAAAATTCCGCCCATAACAGGGACGGGGATTGTTTTTAATGCCGCACCCAATTTTCCGAAAAATGCCAGAAAAATTGCAGTAACTGCAGCAATTCTCATCAAAAGCGGATTGAAAACTTTTAGTAAAGCAACCGCGCCGGTAACTTCGGAATAAGTTGTATTTGGAGGTCCGCCCAAAAATGCAGCCATAGAAGTAGCAACACCATCGCCGAGTAAAGTTCTGTGTAAACCCGGTTCTTTTAGATAATCTTTATCTGTAACACTTGAAATTGTAATAATATCGCCAACATGTTCTATTGCCGGAGCAATTGCAACCGGAAGAATGAATAAAATGGCTCTGATATCAAAAGTAGGGAAGGCAAAAGATCCATTTTCCATTGCGGCAATCCACGGAATATTTAACCAGGGCGCGTTAATTATCGGTGAAAAATCCACAACCCCAAAAATTATAGAAAGCGTATAACCTGCAACAATTCCGGAGATAATCGGAATTAAAGAAAGCATTCCTTTTCCTTTGATAACCACAAAAATTGTAACTGATAAAGTTATAACCGCAATTAAAATAGCAGTGTAATTAAGTACGCCATCACCTGAAAAACTTTTTGCCATATTTACGGCAACCGGAGCCAATTTAAGACCGATAACCATAATAACCGGACCTGTAACAATCGGCGGCAAATATTTTTCAATTATGTCAATTCCTCTAACTTTAACCAAAGCGGAAAGAATCATGTAAACAATTCCAGCAGAAACCAAACCGCCCAAAGTTGCGGAAACGCCGTATTCCTGAATTCCGAATTGTATAGGCGCAATAAATGCAAACGAGCTTGCAAGAAAAATAGGAACTTGATTTTTAGTAATGAAATGAAAAACCAACGTGCCGAGTCCGGCAGTAAACAAAGCTATTGAAGGATCAAGACCGGTAAGAAGAGGAACAAGGACTAAAGCGCCAAACGCCACAAAAAGCATTTGAACACCAAGGATTAAAGTACGCATTTTTTCCATTATTTAATTGCCTTTATTAGTTCATAAATTACCCTTTTTAGAATTTCCTTTTATAATTTTTGCGAACGCAAATAAAACATGTTTTTTTAGAAGAGGATCAAATTAAATTATCAAATAAACAAGTAATTTAAAATTTGATGCCAAAAGTTAAATATTATTTAGGAAACTTGCCAATATAATTTTATGAGTTTAAAAAATAATGTAAAAATAAAAGAATGCTTTAAAAAGTAAGATTAACTAATTTGCCCGTTAAATTATAAGAGGCAAAATTATAAAGATCTGAAATCCGGTTTTCAGATTTTTCTATACTTTTAAATTTTGCAATATCATTTTCAGGTAAATGGATCGAAAACCCTTTATTATATTTATTTTCGTAAAACTCAAATTTATTTGGTGTAATTGTTTCATCGGAAGGTAAATTAAAAGCAACAGGATCAATTCCCTGAACTTTTAATTCATTTGCGAAAATTTTTTGGAATGAAGATGATTTATTGCTTCGTGAATTTTTCTCGATAATTCTAAGCTGATCGCCAACCTTAAGATCAACCTGCCGTATTTTGATATCTTCAAATTTCATTGAAAGCAAAATTAATTATGAAAATTTATTTATAAATATTTGTAAATTTCTTTTAAAATTGAATCTGTTGCGCCGATACTTTTATGAACAAATTCGCCTGAAATTTTACCGGATTTTGTTCTTAATTCATCATCAGATAAAAGAGTTCTTAAAGTTTTATAAGCCTGTTTTTTATTTTTAATAACTTTTGCGCCGCCTAATTCTACAAGTTTTTTTGCTTCCTGCGAATTTTCAATTTTCGGTCCGAACAAAACCGGAATTCCGTAAACTGCCGGCTCCAAAACATTATGAATTCCTTGTTTGAAACTTCCGCCGACATAAGCAACATCAGCATAATAATAAAGCGTTAACAAAATTCCGATTGAATCAACGATGATTACTTTTTCATTTTTGTAATTGTTCAAATAAGAAAATCTGATATTTGAAATATTGCCTTTTAATTCCATTTCCAATTTTTCAAGATGCTGAATTGTAGGCTCGTGCGGAACAATTATCATTACGGCGTTTTCATCATACTTTGCAATTTTCAGAAAAGCCGGAATTAAAACATCTTCATCTGCTTCCCACGAACTTCCGGCAACAAAAACTTTTTTGCCTGCAAAAAAATCATCTTTAAATAATTTCTTTTCTTTTGCATCCAAACTTTTTTGATAAACGCGGTCAAATCTTGTATCGCCAACGGCAATCAACTTTTCATCGGGAATTTCAAAATCCTTAAAATTTTCAACATCGCTTTCAGAAACGGTTAAAAATTTTGTAATGTTTTTATATAAAGTTTTATGAAATTCTTTTGATACAAATTTTTTGCGGTTGGAATCGCTTCGCATTGTTGCGTCAACAATAAAAGTCGGGATCTTATTTTTCTTTAATTGCAAAACCATATTCGGCCAAATATCGTAACGCATTAAAACTGCAATATCAGGCTGAACCATTTCTACAAATTTTTTCATTTGATTTGGCGCATCAAAAGGAATGTATGAAATTATATCTGCAAAAGAATAATTTTTTGAATTTTCATATCCGGATGGCGAAAAAAAAGTGGCAAGAATATTTACATCGCGTTCTGATTTCAATTTTTGAATTATCGGTTTTGCCTGTTCAAATTCGCCTAAAGATGCCGAATGAAACCAAACTATTTTTTTCTTGCGGTCGAGTTCTGTTAAAGATAAAAACAGATTTTCGAATAATCTTTTTCTGTCTTTTATTCCTTTTTGAACTTTAGGATTGAACAAGCCGGCAAATTTCATAAAGAGATAAAAAAACGGCAAAACTATTATATTATAAATCGCGTACCAAAATTTCATTTTAATTCACTTAAATTTCTTTTAACACATTTAAAAATTGAATCGTTTTTTCAAAAACAAATTCCGGCTTTATTTCAAGCATACATTTGAAATGTCCCTTTGGGCATTTTTCCTTTCCGATATGTGAACAAGGTCTGCAAGATAACAAATTGTTTTCTAAAATTAAATTGCGTGTTTTATATGGCGCAAATCCGAATTCTTTTACCGTTGAGCCGAAAATTGCAATTACGGGAACGTTCACAGAAGTTGCCGTGTGCATCAATCCCGAATCATTGCAAATTATAACTCTGCATTTTTTCATTCCGGCTGCTGTTTGAAAAAGATCATTATCATTACTCAGATCAACTGAATTTGGAATTTGCTTTGAAATTTCAGCACAAATTTCTTTATCGCTTTTTCCGCCGAAAATTGCAATCTTAAATCCGTTTTCAGAAAGTTTTTTTCCCAAATCAACAAAATAATTTTCCGGATACATTTTTGTAAAATGCCGTGAACCGGGCGCAAATCCGATTATGTTTTCATCATCATTTAAATTTGCTTTAATATTTTCAGGCAAAAAAAGTTCAGGACCTTTTTCATCAAGTTGAAAATCTTCAACTGTTTCGGAATATCTTTCCGGAATTGATTTGAAATTTTTTAAAAGATTTATTTTGAAATTTACCAAAAGAAATTTTTTAAAAGATCTCTTTTTGAATTTTGAAATTTTTCCTTTTAACGAACTTGTTATTTTTGCGCTTCTTAAATTATTCTGAAGATCGAGAATAAGATCGTAATTATTGGAATTTAATTTTTCAATCAGATCTTTATTATCGGAATAAATAAAAATTTCGTTAAGATCAGGATTTAATCTTACGGCATCCAAATATTCATTTCTAACCAGAAAATCAATTTCGGAATTTTGAAATTTAAGTTTAAGTGAGCGGATCAGCGGAGTTGTAAGCAGAATATCGCCAAGTGAACTTAATCTTATAATTAAAATTTTATTTTTTTTAGAAAGATCCAATTACCTTTACCATAAATATTACAGATGCAAATTTACTTAATTAAGTTAAATAGTTCCAAACTCTGTTTATTGTAGTTTTTAATTTTGTTAATTATCTTATGAAATCGAAAATAAAATTTAAAGGAAAAAATAGATGACAACTTTGCCGCCTTATCCTATAAAACCGTTTCCTGAAGATTCATTGGAAAAGCAAGTTTACAATATTGTTGAAAATTATAAAGAAAATATTCCTGTTACGAACGATCGTTACAGATTGGGATATAATTTGGTGAAATTTATGCAGGGGCAGGGAGATGAACCTTTAGTTTCGATTCAAACTTCAAAATTGAAGTTAGTTGGAATTTCTGAAAATGATCTTGCTAAAAGAATCAGTAATGATTTAAAAAATATTAAAAAATAAAAATGAAAAGCCGTTCCGTAATTTATATTGTTTCAAAATAATTTTTACGAAACGGCTTTATAATTTTACACCGTGAAAATCAATTTTCGGCTACCTGCATTTTTTTCTTTTTATCTTTTGATCCTTCTTCAGCAAGAAATTTTTCGAGAAGATCCACATCTTCTTTGTTCCCGATAAAAAGCGGAGTTCTTTCGTGAACTGAAGTCGGTTCAATATCCAAAATTCTTTTATATCCATTCGATGCTTTTCCGCCTGCATTTTCAACAATAAAAGCCATTGGATTTGCTTCGTACATCAAGCGAAGTTTTCCGTTCTGATTTTTGTTATCGGCAGGATACATATAAATTCCGCCGTAAAGTAAATTTCTGTGAATATCTGCCACCATTGATCCGATGTATCTTGATGAATATGGTCTGTTTGTAGCTTTATCAGGCTGTTTTACATAATCAACATATTTTTGAATTCCCGAACTCCAACCATGATAATTTCCTTCATTAACAGAATAAATTTTTGAAGTTTTAGGAATGCGGATATTTTCGTGGGAAAGCAGAAACTCGCCAACAGCGGGATCTAATGTAAATCCGTGAACTCCGTGTCCGTGGCCTGCGGTGTACACAAGCATTGTGCTTGATCCGTAAATTAAATAACCGGCAACTTCTTGTTTGTAACCGCATTGTAAGCAATCTTCCAATGTTCCCGGAGTTCCATCATCAGGAGTTACTCTGCGAAAAATTGAAAAGATTGTTCCGATTGTAATATTTGCATCAATATTGGATGAACCGTCCAAAGGATCAAAAAGTAGCACATATTTTCCTTTTTTATATTTTGGCGGAATGTGTAGCAGATCTTCTTCTTCTTCGGAAGCCATTACGCAAAGATGACCACTGTGATCCATTGCTTTGTAGAACATTTCATTTGCGTAAATATCAAGTTTTTTTACATCTTCGCCATGAACATTACTTGAACCGGCAAATCCTAAAATATCAACTAATCCGGCTTTGTTAACTTCAAGCGAAATAATTTTTGCGGCAAGCACAAGATCGGCTAAAAGGGAGGAAAGAGTTCCGGTTGCTTCCGGATGTAATTTTTCCCCCTCTAAAATATGCCGCTGTATTGTCATATAGCGTTTTCTGTGTTCCATTTGATACACTCCCAATTAAATTTATGCTGTTTTTGAAATTTCCTGATCTTTATATTGCAATTGATACAATTTGTAATAAATTCCTCTCTGAGCCAGTAATTCTCTGTGCGTACCGGTTTCGCGCAATTCCCCTTTGTGCATAACAAGAATTTTATCCGCATTTTGAATAGTTGAAAGTCTGTGCGCAATTACGATTGAAGTTCTTTTGACAAGCAATTTTTCAATGGCTTGCTGAATTAAAATTTCAGTTTCCGTATCAACGCTGGAAGTTGCTTCATCAAGAATTAAAATTTTCGGATCAAAAGCGAGCGCTCTTGCAAATGAGATTAATTGCCTTTGCCCAACACTCAAAGAAGAACCTTTTTCTCTTACAACTTCATCATAACCATCCGGCAAATTTTGAATGAATCTATCTGCGCCGACACTTTTAGCCGCGCTGATAATTCGCTCATCGGAAATTGATTTGTCATTTAAACTTATGTTTGATCTTATTGTACCGGAAAAAAGAAAAACATCTTGTAAAACTGTTGAAATATGTTTCCTTAAATCCCGTTTATCAATTTCCTTAATATCAGTTCCGTCTAAATAAATTGCTCCTTTGTTAATATCATAAAATCTGGTAAGGATATTTATCAAACTTGTTTTGCCTGCACCTGTTGCTCCGACGATTGCAACTGTTTGTCCGGGTTCAATTTTAAAAGAAATATTTTTCAGAACATGATCTTCATCATTATAAGCGAACCAAACATTTTTGAATTCAATTTCGCCTTTAACTTCTTTCAATTTTACGGGATTTTCAGGATTGCGAACAAAAGTGTCTGTATCTAATAATTTAAATATTCTTTCTGAAGATGCCATAGCAGTCTGCAAAATATTATACTTTTCCGAAAGATCGCGAATCGGTCTGAAAAACATTTCAGTGTATTGAATAAAAGCGAAAAGCACACCAATTGTTAAAGTGCCTTGAATAACTTCACCGCCGCCGTACCAAATAATTAAAGCCAACGCAATAGAACTTAAAAATTCCACGCCCGGATAAAATACAGCGTAATAAAAAATTGAGCGGATATTTGCATCAGTGTAATCTTTATTGATCTTTGAAAAACTTTCGGATTCTTCTTTTTCTTTTGCGAAAATCTGAACCGTTCCCATTCCGGTAACATGTTCCTGCATAAAAGAATTTAATCTTCCTAAATGCAATCTTACATCACGGTAAGATTCACGGACTTTTTTTCTGAATAGAAAAGTTCCGTAAAAAAGAACGGGTAAAACTGAAAGTGTAACAAGCGATAATTCCCAATTCATAAAAAACATGAAAGCAAATATCCAAATAATTATGAATACATCGCTGAAAACCATTACAATTCCTGATGAGAAAAGTTCGTTCAAAGATTCAACATCATTTGTAACGCGGGTTACGGTTCTGCCGATTGGAGTTTTATCGAAAAATTTTAATGCAAGTTTTTGCACATGCGCAAACATTTTTACACGCAGATCGTAAATTATTTTTTGTCCCATGTATTGCGTGTAATATGTAAGAAAATATTGAATTACTGCCTGAATAAGTAAAGATCCGACAAGCAGTAAAACAATTGTGATCAATCCATTGTAATCTTTATTTACAATGTGTTCATCAATTGCAATTTTTGTTAAGTAAGGACGAACAGGACCAAAAGCAGCAACAACGATATTTAAAATGATAGCCAGCGCGACATACTTTTTATACGGCTTAACATAAGTTAAAAGTCGCTTCATCAATTTGGCATCGTATGCTTTGCCCTGAATTTCATCGCCCGATTTATAATCTTGTGACATTATTAGTTTTCAGTTTAGAGTTATCAGTTAACGGTTTATTTTCAGCCTTTAAATTTTATTCAAAGATTGTCACAATCAACTTCGTTGATATCACAATTACAAAAACAATTTAAACTTTCCATCTTTGAATATTTTCCATTTTGAATTTTCAATTTTCCATGCAAAATCATTTCAATTCTTCCAATTCTTTTTCGAGCAATTGTTTGAAATGGAGATCAGCATAAATTCCGCGAAGTTCTACAAGTTCATCATGTGAACCTTGCTCAACAATTTGGCCATCTTTCAAAACAAAAATTATATCAGCATTTTTGACTGTGCTGATTCTGTGACTTATTATTATGCTTGTCCGTTCGCTCATAAAATCTTTTAGATTACGTAAAA
>CBDUBH010000016.1:0-47356 GCA_965365345.1 uncultured Melioribacteraceae bacterium | reverse complement strand
TATTAACAAATCAAAATTTCTTGAAACATTTTCAAAAAAATTAAGAATGGATGTAATACTTGCCGCCGAAGCAAACGAAGAGCGAATAATTAAAGGTATCAAACATTTGATCAGTAATTAATGAAAAATCACTATGAAATTAGTAGATCAACATACAAAAAAAATTATGGAAGGCTGCAAAGAACGTGCAGCTTCTGCGGGATTGAAATTTGACAAGGAAACTTTGGAATATATAGTTACAAATTCCGATATGATTGAACTTTCCCCTAAAAATATGATCCCGACTTTATATGATTATTGGGTTCAGGATATTCAGGTAATTCGAGGAAAAGGCGAATATGAATATTATCCGAACAATCCTTACGAAACAGTTATCAATACTCGTCCCGTAATTTCATATTACAATGATAATAATCCTGATTGGCTTAACGTGATGATATTTTATCATGTAATTGCGCACATTGATTTTTTTCAAAACAATAAATTTTTTGAACATACCTGGAAATATGATTTTAAAGAAAAAGCGTTGACCGATAAAAGAATTATTGCAAAACTCCGGTCAACAAAAAAAAGACAAGTAGATTATATAATTGAATTTGCAAGAGCAATTGATAATCTTGTAGGTTTTTACGATTCATACAAAAATGAAGAAGATGAAACTCCATTTAAATTTTCTGATAAAATTGATTATTATTTTAACGTGTTTTTGCAGCAGACAAAAAAAATTCCGATGAGCGAATTTTTAGAAGAAGTTGAAAGTTATAATCGATACGAAAATTTACCTGAAACAGAACGTGACGAAATTTTTCTTCAGCAAGTTAAAATAAAATATCCGGAGTTTGATAACCTGTTTCAAATTTCCTTAAATAAAAAATCACTTGAAAATACCGATCTTCTTCAATTCATTCTTGAAGAAAGTGAATTTTTAAATAAGGAAAGTAACAAATGGATGAAAATGATAGTGGAAATCGTTCGTGATACTTCACTTTATTTCAGTCCAATGATACGCACTAAAACAATGAATGAAGGCTGGGCAAGTTACTGGCACGAAAGATTATTTTTACAGGATGAAAGAATTAAGGGTCATGAAGTTGCCTTTGCAAAAATTAACGCTATGGTAACATCGGTAAGCAGAGTCGGATTAAATCCTTATGCAATCGGCTGGCGATTGTTTATGTACATTGAAGATGCTGCAAATAAAGGAAAACTTTCATACGATTTTGAAAAGATTCATGATCTTGAAAAAAGAAGATCTTATGATCGCGATACAATGAATGGTCGTGATTTTATTTTTCATGTAAGAGAAAATTACTGTGATTTCACTTTTTTTAACAGATTTGTAAATCAGGATTTTGTTGATAAATACAACTTGATGGTCGTCGGATCAAGAATTAATCATCAGCGAAACACCCGTGAATATTATGTGAAAAGCAAAAAGTCAAAAGATTACAAGCAAATGCTTTTTGAAAATCTTTATCATCCGCCTTTTATTTCATTCGACACAAAAGGTAAAACTTTGATCCTTAAACATCATTTTGAAGGACAGGAATTATATAAAGAATATATTCCTAACACACTTTTGGGAATTGAATATCTTTGGGGAAATCCGGTTCAGCTTGAAACAACAGAAATTGAAATTGATTCAAGCAGATTTGAACCGGTCCAAAATGAACCACCCAAAGAGCCTGTGTATAAAAAAGTAATTTATACAATGCGTAACAGGGAATTAACTAAAGAAGTAATTTCAAGTTAAGAAATTGTGAGCAGAAAATGTCGCCAAAAACTCAACGAGATGTTACAAATGTAATGTCCATTTTAGATAAGAAATTAAAATCCGAAGAAAAAGGAACCGTAATAAGTTTCAATGAATTTTTAGAAAGGGTTTCGCAACATCCTTTTAAAATTTTCAGAACTGTTTTTATGCTTTTTCACGATATGATACATTTTTATATTGATGAAGAAGATGAATACAGCGGTGATCCGGAAAATGTAAATTACAAAACTTATAAGTGCGATAGACTTTTTGTTGAAGATACAGATACTCCATTCTTTTCTGATCTTCCGCTGGCAAACCGGCTTGTTAAACTTGCGGATTCTTTTACTGAAGGAACACAGCAAAATCAAATCTATATATTTATGGGACCTCCCGGAAGCGGCAAAAGCACTTTTCTTAATAATCTTTTAAGAAGATTTCAAGAATATACAACTACTTTTGACGGGCAAAACTGGGAAATTTTATGGAGAATTGATACTTCAAAATTGGGCCTTTCAGCTCATGAAAACGGAATTCTGGAAGTCCCTTGTCCGAGTCATGATCATCCGATTTTAGCAATTCCGAAAGCACACAGAAAGGAAGTTATCGAAAATCTTTTAACCGGTGATGAAAAGGCAAAAATTTTCAGCAAAAAAGAATATGACTGGATTTTTAAAAATAAGACGTGTACAATTTGCAGTTCAATTTTTGCTGCGCTTTTAAATAAAGTAAATTCTCCTTCGGAAGTTTTTGAAATGGTTCATGCACGCAGAAATCATTTTCACCGTAGATTGGGCGAAGGAATTAGCGTTTATAATCCCGGTGACATGGAACAAAAACAACTTGTTTTTACTAACGAACAAATTCAAAAAGAATTAAGTACTATTTTCAAAGACAGCAATATTATCAAATATATTTTTTCGCGTTATGCAAAAACCAATAACGGAGTTTTTGCATTAATGGATGTAAAAGGTCATAACGAAAAAAGATTGATCGATCTGCACGGGATTATAAGCGAAGGCGTTCATAAAATTGAAGATCATGAAGAAAACGTAAACTCACTTTTCATTGCTTTAATGAATCCCGAAGATAAAGATAAAATTAAAGATATTGGTTCATTTGCTGATAGAATTAAAGAAATTAATGTGAATTATGTTTTGAATTTTACCGAAGAAGTAAAAATTTATTATCACTCTTTCGGCAGACACATTGCAAGGCATTTTCTTCCGGGAGTTTTAGAAAACTTTGCAAAAATAATTATCAGTTCAAGGTTAAATCCGGAATCCGAAGCAATAAAAGAATGGATAAAAGACACGCAGAAGTACGAAAATTACTGCGATGAAAATATGCTTTTACTTAAAATGAGTTTATATTCAAACGTAATTCCGAATTGGTTAGCCGATACTGATAGAAAAAATTTTGATAAAAAGATAAGAAGAAAACTTTTCAGTGAATCGGAAAAAGAAGGGCAGGAAGGATTTTCAGGACGTGAATCAATAAACATTTTCAATGATTTTTATTCAACTTACAGAAGAATAAACAGGGGAATTGACGGACCTGATAAGCTAATAAATATGCAGGATATCCGCAGCTTTTTTGTTAAAGATGTTGAAAGAAGAAAAAAAATACCCAAAGGTTTTTTGGATTCTATCATACGGCTTTATGATTACAATGTTATGGAAGAGATTAAAGAAGCATTATTTAATCATAATGAAGATAGGATAAGCAGGGATATTCAAAATTATCTTTTTGCTTGTAATTACGATACCGGCGAAAGATTGATTTGTCCATACACAAATGAAATTGTTGATGTTTCTGATCAGTATTTTGAATCAATTGAACGCAGGTTAATTAGATTTGACAATGGTAACGGCGATATTAAAGAATTCCGTTCAGAAGTTGCATCAAAGTTTACAATAGCTTTGCAGGAAATGAATATTAATAATGAATCGATAACTCAAACCAGGGTTTATAAAGATCTTTATGAAGTTTACATAAATAATTTGCGAGTTAATATTTTGGAACCGATGCTTCGCTACACAGCTTACGAAAATGCAATTAAGGAATACGGTACGGATAAATTTAAAAAATATGATCAAAAAACAAAAGAAGAAGTTACCTTTTTGATCAAAAATCTTGTTAATAAATTCAAATATACCGAAGAAGGCGCAAAGCAGGTTTGTTTATATATAATCGAAAAAAAATCCATTCAAAATTAAAAGTAACAAAATTAAGCGCTTCATTTTTGAAGCGCTTTTTTTATTTTAAATTTTGAAATTCATACAATAATTTTATTTTTCATTAATTAAAAATAAACCTTAAAGATTCTGAGGTAAATATGGATCTGCAAATAAAAGGAAAAACTGTTTTAGTTACTGCATCAAGTACCGGAATCGGGAGAGCAATTGCTGAAATTTTTACTCAGGAAGGTTGTAACGTTGCAATTTGCGCGCGAACCAAAGATGAACTTATTAAAACCGCAAACGAAATCAAAAGGAATTACGGAACGGAACCTTTATGGTGTGTTTGCGATGTAACTTCCGAAAAAGATATTTACAATACTGTTGAAATAGTTGAAAAAAATTTCGGCAACATCGATATTCTTGTTAATAATACAGGCGGACCTACATCCGGAATTTTTGAAAAAATTACTGATGAAGATTGGCAAGGCGCTGTTGATCTTATTTTAATGAGCGCTGTCAGATTTACACGAAGAGTTTTGCCCGCAATGAAGGAAAAACATTGGGGAAGAATTATTAATATTACATCTGTTTCGGTAAAACAACCGATACATAATCTTATGCTTTCAAATTCAATCAGAAGTGCAATTATAGGATTTGCAAAAACCTTAAGCAATGAACTGGGTCATAATAATATTACCGTAAATAATATTGCCCCCGGCTATACTTTAACAAATCGTTTATATGAACTTTCAGTTGTAAGATCGAAAATGATCGGCGAATCGCACGAAAGAGTTTTAGCAGAAATGGCAAAAGAAGTTCCTTTACAAAGACTGGGCAGACCTGATGAAGTCGCAGCAGCAGCAGTATTTTTGGCATCCGAAAGAGCGTGTTACATTACAGGTACAACTTTGCAGGTTGATGGCGGATTGATAAAAGGATTATATTAATTTAAGAATGTAAGAATTTTGATTTAAATTTATCAGCAAAAAAATCTGAATATTAAAATTTTTCAAAATTAAATAAATTATTATTTAATAAATTTAAGTTCATTAAAACTGTTTATTGAAAACTGATAACTAAAAACTTTTAAACTTTTCCTCATAAATAGAGGACAGAAAAACATGATAAAACAAATTGAACTGGAAATTCTTCCCGAAAAAATTTCTGATAAAGATTTTATAAAAAATATTGCCGCAAGAAAATTAAAATTAAATCCGGAAGAAATAAATTCCGTTTTGATTTTAAGAAGATCAATTGACGCCCGCAGCAGAACTCCGTTATTCAGAATTCAAGCCGCTGTTTACATAAATGAAATGCCTGCCGGTGAAATTCAAAAAAAAAATTATCAAAGTGTAACAAGCGATAAAAAAGTTATAATTGTTGGTTTTGGTCCTGCTGGAATGTTTGCTGCACTAAGACTTTTAGAATTAAATATTAAGCCGATTGTAATTGAGCGCGGAAAAGACGTTCAGACAAGAAGGCGTGATTTGAAAGCTATTCAGCAATTTGGAATTGTTGATCCGGATTCTAATTATTGTTTTGGTGAAGGCGGCGCCGGAACATACAGTGACGGAAAACTTTATACGAGATCTACAAAAAGAGGCGATCACAAAAAAATATTGAATTTACTGGTTCAACATGGCGCTACGGAAGAAATTTTAATAGATGCTCATCCGCATATCGGTTCAAATAAGCTTCCCAAAATAGTTCAGGAAGTTCGTGAAACTATAATCAAATTCGGCGGTGAAATTCATTTTGAAAGCCGACTTACTGATATATTAATTTCGAACAATGAAATTAAAGGTGTTACAGTAAATTATGAAAAAGAAATTCTTGCCGATTCTGTTATTTTAGCAACTGGACATTCCGCCCGTGATATTTACTATTTGCTTAACGCAAAAAAAATAAAACTTGAAGCAAAACCTTTTGCAATGGGAGTTCGAATAGAACATCCGCAAAATATAATTGATGAAATACAATATCATTCAAAAGAAAGAAGCGAAAATCTTCCGGCGGCAAGTTACAATTTGGTTTGTCAAGTTCAGGAAAAAGGAGTTTTTTCGTTTTGTATGTGTCCCGGTGGAATTGTAATTCCGGCTTCTACTGCACCTAACGAATTAGTGTTAAATGGAATGTCAGTTTCAAAAAGAAATTCTCCTTTTGCAAATTCCGGAATAGTAGTTTCTGTAACTGAAAAAGATTGGCAGAAGTTTTCCGAATTTGGTGCCTTGGCTGGTATGATGCATCAAAAAGAAGTTGAAGAAGCGGCGTTTTTTGCAGGCGGAAAAACACAAGCGGCTCCGGCTCAGAGAATTACGGATTTTGTTAACAACAAAATTTCATCAACACTGCCTGAAACTTCTTACATTCCTGGAATAGTTTCTGTGCCACTTCATGAAATTTTGCCTGATTATATTGCATCCAGATTGAAAAAAGCTTTGATTGAATTCGGAAAAAAAATGAAAGGTTATTTTACTGAAGAAGCTCAAATTTTAGCAGCCGAAACAAGAACAAGCAGTCCGGTGAGAATTCCCCGCGATAAAGAAACTTTAATGCATCCGGAAATTAGAGGACTTTTTCCTTGTGGAGAGGGAGCGGGATTTGCAGGCGGAATTGTATCGGCGGCCATTGACGGTGAAAATTGCGCTAACGCTGCGGCAAAGAAAATATTTCAAACTTTATAATTGAAAATTTATCGATAATAATTCAGAAATAATATATGAAATTATTTAACAGGAATTTTGAAAACGATCTTTTTTACTTTTCCGGAATTTCCACCGGTCATAATTTGCGGCATGTGAGCATCGTGCGGAAAAAGTATAATGAAATAATTTTCATTTAAGTCAATAAATTCAGGGGTTCCGTCAAGTATAATGAGATCATTTTTTTTATGAAATTCTTTTACTGAACATTTTTCTATATTGCAAAACCCAAATCTTTCGCTTCCTTTTACCATAACCTGAACATCAATGAATTTTTTATGCGCTTCGATAAATCCGTAATCTAAATTTTTAGTGAGATATTCATCAACATTTGCATAACAATTTCCGCCGAGTTCAACTTTACCTGGGGTTAAATTATCTAAAATATTTTCATCTAAAAATCTTTTTACGAAAATAAATTTCGGATGAAGCGGCAAATACATTTCGAAATTTTTTATTTTGTCAAAAATCATTTTAATCAAATTTATTCTTAATTATTTTTAAAACCCATTTCACGTAATATTCTCAGTGCTTTGGCAGCATCTTCCGGTTTTTCAAAAGATAAACGAAACGTTCCGCCCTTACCTTCTCTGATTTTTAAAAGTTCAAAATCTTTTATATTAATTTCGTTTTGAAAAAGCGCGGTTGAAATTTTACTTATCATTCCGGGTTCATCTTTTACAAAAATAAAAATTTCAAAAAGCGGATTTAAAAAACCTTTACGGCTCTCTTTAATTTTAGTCCGTTGTAAATTTGCATTGTCAAATGATTTTTTAATTTCTTCAAATTTATTTACGGAAAGAGAATCCTTCATAATTTGAAGTTCAGTAATAAAATTACTAAGTGTACTGATAATTTCATTTTTGTTATAATGCAAAATATCTTTCCAGATATTGAAATCACTGGATGCGATCCTAGTCATATCCTTAAATCCGCCGCCGGAATAATTTAGAGGATCAATTTCATTTTTAACTTTGTTGATAGAATTAACAAGAGCAACAGCAGAAATTTGAGGAAGATGACTAACGTTTGCCACAATTTTATCATGAATTTCCGGAGATAGAAATTCAATATTTGCACCGAGTTTTTGTATAATTGGAATTAAATTTTTTGCTGCGGGATTATTTTTTGCAGAATTATTAATAATATAAATTGAATTTTCAAAGAGGAGTGAATCGGAATTTTCGAATCCGCCTTTCTCTTTTCCTGTCATCGGGTGACCGCCGAAATAATTTCCTTTTTGTTTTTCTCTTTGCCAAACTTTCTCAAAAATTCCTTTTACGCCGCAGACATCAGTGATTATTTGATCATCTGAAATTAACGGAATTAATTTTTGAAAAGCCTGTATTGAAAATTCCGCAGGCAAGCAAAGAAAAATAATTTCGCTTTTTATCGCATCTTCAATTTTCTGAAGTGTAAAATCAATAATACCGAGATCAAAAGCTTTACCGGAAATTTCATCTTTATCAAATCCAAAAATTTGAATTTCAGGTGCAGTATTTTTTAACGCCTTTGCTATTGAGCCGCCAATAAGTCCGAGTCCTAAAATTGCAATTGATGTCAACTTAAATATTTCTTCCGATTGCATTAGCAATTGCTTTTAGTTCAATCATCATTTTTTCAAATTGTTCGGGAGTAATTGATTGAGGACCGTCAGACAGCGCTTTCTCAGGATCATTATGAACTTCTACAATTACTGCATCAGCACCGGCTGCAACTGCTGCGCGCGCCATCGGAACTACTTGATCTCTGTATCCGGTTGCGTGTGAAGGATCAGCAACAATAGGCAAATGACTTTTTTTATGAACAACCGGAATTGCGGAAACATCAAAAGTATTGCGTGTATAAGTTTCAAAAGTCCTGATTCCTCTTTCGCAAAGCATAACGTTCGGATTTCCATTTGTCAAAATATATTCCGCCGCCATGATCCATTCTTCAATAGTTGCTGCAAGTCCGCGTTTTAGCATAACTGGTTTTTTTGATTTTCCAAGTTCGCGAAGGAAGGGAAAATTCTGCATATTGCGCGCACCGATTTGAAGAATATCA
Organism: uncultured Melioribacteraceae bacterium; assembly: GCA_965365345.1. Classification (GTDB taxonomy): domain Bacteria; phylum Bacteroidota; class Ignavibacteria; order Ignavibacteriales; family SURF-24; genus CBDUBH01. The sequence continues at coordinate 38,672 of CBDUBH010000016.1, read as the reverse complement.
GCATATTTTTCAACTAATTCTATTTGTTCAATCTGCATTACTTCTGTTACAACCAGCAAATTATTTACATCTGCAGCACTTCGCATTAATTTCAAACCTTCTTCACCTAAACCCTGAAATGAATATGGAGAAGTTCTCGGTTTAAACGCACCGCCTCGTAAAATTTTCGCTCCGTTTTTTGCAACAGTTTCAGCTAAAGAAAAAATCTGATCTTCGCATTCAACTGAACAAGGACCAGCCATTACAATTATGTCGTTTCCGCCGATTTCCACATCTTTAATTTTGAGGATGGAATTTTCGCTTTTAAAACTTCTGCTTGCAAGTTTAAAAGGTTCGGTAATTCTGAAAACTTCTACAACACCATCAAGCACTTTAATATTTCTTATGTCAAAATCGGGTTTAACTCCGATTGCGCCTAAAACAATTTGTTTAATTCCGGTTGATTTATGTACGTTGAATCCGTAATCTTCAAGATGCTTTATGATATTTTCAAGTTTCTTTTCACTGATATTTTTATCAACTACTACTACCACATTATCTCCTTTATTCATGAAATTTTTTCTCGCCCGCATTTATTGCAAGATCAATGAAATCTTCTTTAGTTGGTATTGCGCAACTGTAATCCGGACTGTAAGCGCAATATGGATTATAAGCCAGATTAAAATCTATAGTATAAACATAATCTTTATCCGGATGTTTTTCAAAATCTAAATATCTTCCCACACCGTAAGTTTCGATGTTTGTTGTTTGATCCGTAAACCAAATGCTGTAATATTCATTCCCGTTTTTTGCGAAACCCTTGTAAACATTGATTCGGTAAGGTTTTTGATCAACATCAAATTGAACAAATCCGTATTTAACGGTTTTACGTTCATCAGCTTTTGTCCCGTAAACAATTACTGTATCTTTATGCTCAAATTCATAAAGTTTACTTTTAAAAACAAATTTTGGATCAACTGAAAAATATTCAAGATCATGAAATTTTACTTTCCCCTTGAAATTAAAAGGGGATTCGGGAGAATTTTCCATTTCACGATTTTTGGCTTCGCGGAATTGTTTAATTTTTTCAATATAAGCTTTTTCTTCGGGAGTAAAATCTTCACTACAAGCACTGAAGATAAAGGCTGAGATCAATATCATCAAAAACGAAAAACTTTTTATGAAGAAAATAATTTTTGAAAAATTTGAAGATGTTAAAATTGAAAATGAATTTTTAAATATCATGTTTTTACCTTTTTTCAACTTTTTTCTTTAGTTCGTTTAATTTATTCAGTGCTTCAATCGGAGTTAAACTGTCAATTGAAATATCCGAAATTTCTTTTCGGATTGCATCATCTTTTATTTTAACTTCAAAAAGACTGATTTGAGTTTCATCTTTCTGCTTTAATTTTGAAAGTTTTTCTTTTTTGATCTCATGCGGAGTTAATTCCTTGCCTTCAAGATTTTGCAAAATTTCTTTTGCACGATTTGTTACAAAAAGAGGTAATCCTGCCATTTGCGCAACTTGAATTCCGTAGCTGTGATCGGCGCCACCTGAAGTAACTTTGTGTAAAAATATAACTTTATCTCCGTACTCACGAACTTCAACCTTGAAATTTTTTATTCGCGGAAACATTGATGCCATTTCATTTAATTCATGATAATGAGTTGCGAATAATGTTTTTGCGGCAACTTCAGGATTTTCATGAAGATATTCAGTTATCGCCCAAGCTATCGAAATTCCATCAAATGTGCTTGTACCGCGTCCGATTTCATCTAGCAAAACAAGGCTTTTGTTTGAAGCATTATTTAAAATATTTGCGGCTTCCTGCATCTCAACCAAAAATGTACTTTCGCCTGCAGAGATATTGTCGCTTGCGCCAACACGCGTAAAAATTCTGTCCACTAATCCGATCTCAGCATTTTTAGCGGGAACAAATGAACCAATTTGCGCCAGTAAAATTATCAATCCTATTTGACGAAGGTAAACCGATTTTCCCGCCATATTCGGACCGGTCAAAATTATTATCTGACTTTCTTCATTATCCAAATTACAATCGTTCGGAGTAAATTTTTCGCCAGGTTTCAAAATTCTTTCCACGATCGGATGCCTGCCTTCAACAATTTTTATTGTATCCGATTCACTTAATTCCGGTTTAACATAATTGTATTGCTCGGCACATTCTGCAAATGACAAATAGCAATCAAGCATTGCAATCAACTTTGCATTCTGCTGAATTATATTTGTCTCAGATGCAACCGCAATTCTAATTTCGTTAAAAAGCTGATATTCAAGTTCGGCAATCTTTTCTTCGGCATTCAGAATTTTATCTTCATACACTTTAAGTTCAGGGGTAATAAAACGCTCACCGTTTACAAGAGTTTGTTTTCGTATATAATTTTCAGGAACTTTCTCTTTATGCGCGTTTGTAATTTCTATGTAATAACCGAAAACTTTGTTGTAACTGACTTTTAAAGATGAAATATTTGTACGCTCGCGCTCAGTTTTTTGCAGATTTGCGATCCAGCTTTTTGCATTAACAGAAAGATCGCGAAGTTCATCTAACTCTTCACTAAAGCCTGATTTTATTACTCCGCCATCGTGCAAATTAAGCGGGGGATTTTCAACTAAAGAAATTTCAATCTTTTCTATCAATTTTTCTAAAGGATTTAAACCGATTTGTATTTTTTGAAGAATTTCATTTTGAGTTTTTAAAAGTTCTATTTTTAATTTCGGAATTCTTTTTAAAGATGTTTTTACGAAAACAATTTCACGCGGATTTGCCTTCCCGGTACATATTTTTGAGATCAATCTCTCAAGGTCACCGATCTCTTTTAATTCTTCAATTAAATTATTACGGACAATTTTATTTTTAAAAAATTCTTCAACGCAATTTTGTCTTTGTAAAACAGGCTCCAATTTTCTTAATGGCTGCGAGATCCATTTCTTCAACATTCTTCCGCCCATTGCGGTATTTGTTTTATCCAAAACCGAAATAAGCGAACCTTCGCGCGCGCCTTCCTGCATTGTAAAAGTTATTTCTAAATTTCGCTTGGTTGAAAAATCAAGCGCCATATAGTCAGAAGGATTATAACGCGAAATCCTGTTGATATGCGTAAGCAAAACTTTTTGCGTTTCCTGAAAATAATTTAAGATCACGCCAGCACAGATTATTCCAAGATTCAAATTTTCAATTCCGAAGCCCTTTAAATTTACGGTGCTGAAATGACTTGTTAAATTTTCTTTGCAATAATCAATATTGAAAATCCAATCATCAATCTTTGTGGTTCTGATCGGCAAATTAATTTTCTGCAAAATTTGATTTATAAATTCTCGGTCTTTTTTATGAACTAAAATTTCATTCGGATTTATTGATTCAATCTGCTCACGAATATTTTCTGCGGGAATTTCAAAAGTGTAAAATTCACCCGTGGAAATATCGCAGAAAGAGATTCCGGCAAATTCATTTTGAATAAAAACCGAAAGCAGATAATTATTTTTTTTGTGATCGAGAAGTTTATCGGAAAGTGCAACTCCCGGAGTTACAACTTCAACAACATCACGCTTAACAATTCCTTTAGCTTTTTTGGGATCTTCCATTTGCTCGCAAACCGCAACCCTGTAGCCGGCTTTTACAAGTTTCGGCAGGTAAGTATCAATTGCATGAAATGGAAATCCTGCCAAAGGAACTTCGCCGGCAGCGCCGTTTGCACGTTTGGTTAAAGTAATTCCCAAAACTTTTGATGCAGTTTTTGCGTCTTCTTCAAATGTTTCGAAAAAATCGCCTACTCTGAACAAAAGAATTGTATCGGGATTTTGTTCTTTGATTTTATGATATTGCGCCATTAAAGGAGTTGACATAAACCTCAAAAAAATAAATTAAAGCAATTTGTAAACGCTTCACAATTTGGAATTTAGAATATAACAAATATTCGATAAAAAGATGTTAAAACTTATTATAAAATTTTTAAAAAATACAATTCAGGATTTTCTTTTAGAAAAAAAAATCTTTCCGGAACCAGAAAAAAATCCTGTTTTTAAATTTACGGATTTTTTTAAACATTGATTAGATACTTAAATTTTATTTTTTTAATTTATTAAACGAATTAAAAAATTAGTTTAAATTTAAAATTTCTGAAAATATTTTAGTGAAAAAGTCAGCGGGAAATTAATATGAGAAGTTTAACCGGAAAAATATTCGTAAAAATTTTGAAAGGGAAAAATTATAATAATGATATTTTTGAATTTCATATTTCAAGTGAAACAAGAAAAAAATACGAATTTGATGAAACACTTTTTTCGTTTAACGGAAATGTGATATTTGCAAATTATTTCGGCGTAAGAACATTTACGCAAAAGTTGAATGAAAAAAGAGAAGTTGAAGAAAAGGTAAGACCCGGACAAGTAAATGCGATGGGATTGATAGATGAAATTTATCATTTAATCATGCGACAATATGAAGTTCAGGTAAATCCTGATGTATTTTCACGAGCCATTAATTTTTTGAATATTAATTTAAGTAACGAAAAATTAAGATCTGCTTTGCTAACTTTTGTACAGAATTTTCCGCCGCGGGCAGTTTATAAAAATGAAATTTCAGCAGAAGAATATTTAACAGGTTCAACCGAAGGAAGATCACACTACGAAATCACTCTCGAAGAATTAATGCTTTTGCATTTTGCAAATTTTAATCCTGCAAATAAAAAGTTCAAAGAAATTTTTGATGATAAGTATTTAAACGAAAATACTTCTTACAAAGAAATAATAACTTCATTGGAAAACTTTTTCCGCAATGAAAAACCTTACGGTCCGGAAAATCAACATATCTTTGATCTTTTAAAAACTCCCATTTTAAATAATCCGGATAGTTTGGAAGAGCAATTAAAATTTATAATGAGCAAATGGTCAATAATTATTGATCCGAAATTTTTAGACAGAATATTATCCGGAATGGATCTAATAAAAGAAGATATCAGATTTGATACATGGGGCGGCGGCGGAGGAGCACCTACGATTGTGCCTAAATATAAAGGCGCTATGACAGATGCGGATTTTTTATCACTCGGTAAAAGCGGATTTAAGTATGGCGCCGATAGTTATAAAGATTATGCTGAACCCGAAAAATTTACTCCTGATATTCATTGGATGCCGAGAGTTGTTTTACTTGCAAAGAATATTTTCGTATGGCTCGATCAGCTTTCAAAAAAATATCAAAGGGAAATTAAAAGATTAGATCAAATTCCGGATGAAGAACTTGATGTAATTTCAAGTTGGAATTTTACCGGACTTTGGCTAATCGGACTTTGGGAAAGAAGCAGCGCTTCGCAAAAGATAAAACAGATAAACGGAAATCTTGATGCGGTTTCTTCAGCATATTCGCTTTATGATTATGTAATTGCAAATGAACTGGGCAGCGAAGAAGCATTTCAAAATCTTGATTACAGATGCAAGCAGCGCGGAATAAGACTTGCGAGTGATATGGTTCCGAATCACATGGGTATTTTTTCGAAATGGGTAATTGAACGTCCAGATTATTTTATTCAGAATAATTATCCTCCATTTCCAAATTACACTTTTGATGGTGCTGATCTTTCTGAAGATCCGGATATTGAAATTAAAATTGAAGATGGGTACTGGAGAAAATCCGATGCCGCGGTTGTTTTCAAAAGAGTTGATAAACGAAACGGCGATACGCGCTTTATTTATCACGGTAACGATGGTACAAATATGCCGTGGAACGATACCGCGCAATTAAACATGTTAAAGGAAGAAGTTCGCGAAGCAGTCATTCAAACTATATTCCATGTGGCTCGCAAAACTTCGATCATAAGATTTGATGCGGCAATGACACTTGCAAAAAAACATTTTCAAAGATTGTGGTTTCCGCAGCCCGGAACCGGAGGAGATATTCCTTCGCGTGCTGATCATGCAATGACCCGTGAAAGATTTGATGAAGTTTTTCCGAAGGAATTTTGGCGAGAAGTTGTTGATAGAATCAATGCTGAAATGCCTGAAACTCTTTTGCTTGCCGAAGCATTCTGGCTTATGGAAGGATATTTCGTGCGCACACTCGGAATGCATCGCGTTTACAACAGCGCTTTTATGCATATGATGATGAAAGAAGAAAATGCAAAATACCGTGATGTAATTACAAATACTTTAGAATTCAATCCTGAAATTCTAAAACGCTATGTAAATTTTATGAGCAATCCCGATGAAGAAACAGCCATAAAACAATTCGGTGTTGATGATAAATATTTTGGCGTTGCTACTTTAATGGTAACATTACCGGGTCTTCCGATGTTCGGTCACGGACAAGTTGAAGGATACACTGAAAAATACGGAATGGAATATAAGCGCGCTTATTACAACGAGACTCCAAATCAGTGGCTTGTTGACAGACACAAGCGCGAAATTTTTCCGCTTATGCAAAAACGTTATATGTTCAGTCAGGTTGATGATTTTTGGTTTTACGATTTTCATGATACAAACGGACATCTTAACGAAAATGTTTTTGTTTATTCAAACCGTTATCAAGATGAAAGAGCGCTTGTAGTTTACAATAACAAATTTGATAAAACTTCCGGATGGATAAAATATTCCACAGGAAAATTAAACCCTAATGATAATAAGATTGGTAATATTTCATTGGCAGATGCTTTATCAATAAAAAATGAAAATGATCATTACTATATTTTTAGAGATCATATTACAAATTTACAATACATCCGAACCGGAAAAGAATTTCATGATGAAGGAATATTTGTTGAACTTGAAGCTTTTAAATACCATGTATTTTTAGACTTCAAAGAAATTTATGACGTAAGTGGTGATTATTACGAATTGCACCAAAGATTAAACGGAAGCGGAGTTTACGATATCGAAAAAGAATTTGTCAGTTTGAAATTTGATCCCGTTCATGATTCATTATTAAATCTTTTTGAAACAAAAATTTTTGATGCATTCAAGCATATTTATATTTTGGAAGCCAAAGATGAATCAGTTGAAAAAAACCGCAAATTCATTTTAAATAGATATGCTAAATTTCTAAATGAAGTTTCTAATGCGATAAATTCAAAAAATAATTTCAGCGAAATTGAAAAAGATTTTGAAAAAGGATTAAACGCACTTAAAAATTTGAATCACTTACTGCATGATGAAAATCTGAAATTCAGTAAAAATATTGTTGTTGATGATTTCAGAAAATCACTTGTTTTAAGTGAAGATGTTAATTATTCGCAAAATTCGATGGTCTATTTATTATGGCTCTCACTTCAAAATTCAGGCAAGCTTATTACTGATGAAGATTATGATGATCACAGTATTGAGATATTTGAAAGATTAAGACTCGATATTCCTGCAAAAGAAGTTTTCAGGCGGTTGGGAAGAAGCGAACATTTTATAAATGAGCAAATTCTTCTTGTAAAAATTCTGATGAAATATTATCTGTTTGATATCGGTGAAAAATTGTTCGAGCAAAAAGTTGAATCAACTGAAAAATCGAAGATCGAAATTAATGAAAAAAAATCTGCCGAAATTGAAATTTCATCATTAAAAAAAGACGAAAGAATTTTGCTGGAAAGATTATTGGTTGATGAAGATGTTAAAAAATTTATTGGTGTAAATTTTTACGAAGGAGTTTGGTATTACAGCAAAGAAAATCTTGATGATCTTATCAGCTGGCTTTTTACATTGAAGGTTATAAATTATTTAAGCAAAAAGGAAGAAATAGATTCAAAAGATACCGGCGCGGTTGAATTTATTAACAACGCATACGATGCAAGCAGAAGAATAAAAATTGTATCGGAACGTTCAGGATATCAATTAAAACAGCTTTACTGGAATATTTCAAATCTTTAAACTAATATTTCAATCTTTAAAATAAAAAACGGCAGCAAAAATTTGCTGCCGTTTTTTTTTATTCAAAATTTAATTTGATAATTCAGTTTTTCCCGGCGCCCAATTTTTCAAAAAGTCAAATATCTTATCTTTGCTGTATCCTTTTCCTTCTTCAAGTTCGCCTGTATTTTGCGAATGAATTAGTTCTCCTTTTTTATTCAAAACGAAAAAGTGCGGGTAACCTTCAATTACAGGATATTTTGAAAGAACTTCTTTGTTTTCATTTTCCGGACTGAAATTTACTTTTACTACTATAAAATTTTTATGCAAAAAATCATTCAGATCAGAATTTTCAAGAAAGAAATTATCTAATCTGCGGCACCAAATGCACCATTCACCGCCAACATCAAGCAAAATATTTTTATTTTCAGCGTAAGCTTTTTCAACAGCATTTTTAATATCTGCTTTTGCATCGCGGTTAGGATCAAATTTTTCTCTTTCTAAACTTTTTACTTGAATCGAATCTTTAGTCCCGGCAAAATTTGCGACCGCAAAAAACATCATAAAAAATAAAAGTAAAAATTTCGTTTTCAAGATAAGGCTCCGTAAATATTTATAACTTTGACAAACATAACATTTTAATTATAACTTTTCAATAATATGTTTTACGGAAGTCTGTCGCCGTATTCCTCAATAAATTCAACTTCGCCGTTATAATAAACTCTGTAGATCCAATAATGTTTGTAGATACATCCCGAAGGACAATCGCCCCAGCCAAATTCAAAAATATATTTTACATATTCACTTTCTATGCTCGCTCTTATTTCGGTTCCTCCACCAAAATATGAATTCGGTTCAGCGTATGCAACTCCTTCGAGCGGCTCAAAATGTGATGCCAAAGCAAGGATATTTAAGTAGAAAGGAGTTTCAACTACAAAAATTTCTCTGTTTCCGCTCGTGTAAAAATTTGCAATTCTTAAATCATATTGTGAAATGTAATTATCGGCTTTTTCATTTCCCGTTAATGAAAATCCTTCACGCCAGCGTTGTGCCCAATCAAGATTACTTTGCAATCCCAATATCATTGAATTTAACGATGGATTTTTTGATGTGTGAATATTATATCTGTCAATTATCAAATTCCGGAATGGAATATTTTGTGTTTGATGGATTTGTAAAAGTCCGTTGTAATAAAGATTTATAAGCTCTTCTGGTATTTCTATCAAATTAAATTTTGTGCTGTCATTTTTGTAAACTTCACGCAAAGCAAGAATAGCAGCATCTTCATAAAGCAAATTTTTTACAGTGTCAGAAACCGTTGAATTATCAACTACATTTATCGTTTTTCCTTTAGTCCAATCAATCAAAGTTTCATTTGATTCAGTAAGTTCGCATCCTGAAATAAAAATGATTGCCAAAATTCCTAATAAAATCGCGCCTTTCATAAATCCTCCAATGCATATAAAATTAATTTACTAAATAATTAATTTTTATCAATTGAATTTTATTCATCCATATGCGCATAAATTGAAATTGATTTTTTGATCAATATTTTATCTCTTAAATTATCAACAAAAATTTGAAGGTGAGTTATGCCAAAAGCCTGGAGCAAAAAAGATGAAAGACAATATGAGCATATAAAAGAAAGCGCTGAGGAAAGTGGAAAAAGTACAAAAAAGGCAGAAGAAATTGCGGCAAGAACAGTAAACAAAAAACGAGCAGAAGAAGGCAGAACAAAAAATCAAAAAAACAAATCCAAAAATTTGCAAAGTGAAGATAGTAATAAATTAGATAATTTAACAAAATACGAACTTTATAAAAAAGCAAGCAAACTGGAAATTTCCGGTAGAAGTAAAATGAAAAAAGATGAACTGATAAAAGCGATTAAAAAATCAAAATGATCTATTAACAAATTTAAACCTTAAATCCCTTGATAAACTTTCAAGGGATTTTTTATTTATGAAATTATGAAAATTTGTCCTGCCAATTGACAACATTTCTTATAAGACGACATCGTGACTTATTAAATGCCAAATTGACAAATTCTATTTGTTCAAAATCCTTTGAATATACTTTATTTTACCAATTTTTAAATTGGCACGCTGCTTGCATTTATTATTTCAAAAATCAAAAACTGATAAATAAAAATTATAAGGAGTTAAAAATAATGGAAAACAAAGTAAATGAAATTCAAAACGAGCAAAAATTAAATGAACAAGTTGAAGTTAAAAGTTTCGAAGAAGCTTTAAGAACCGAATCATGGCAATCACCATTGACCGATATTTATGAAGATAAAGATAATTATTTTCTTTCGGTTCAAATGCCCGGCGTTTCAAAAGGTGATATAAAAATTACAGTTGAAAACGGAAATTTAACTTTAATGGGCAGAGTAAATTTTGATGAAAAAATAAATAAGAATTTCATAATGAGAGAAACCGTAATTGCAAATTACTACAGAAAGTTCAAGATAAACGACAGCATCGATACGGAAAAAATTGAAGCTGAAATTATAAACGGAATTCTAACTTTAACAATGCCCAAACATGAAAAAGTAAAACCTAGAGAAATTAATATCAAATAATGAATCATATTGAAAATTGAATCAAAATTCAAAAAAGAATTTAAAAGGAGGAAAAAATGTCAATAGTAAGATTTAATCCGTTACGCGAAATGTTGAACATGGAAAAAGAATTTAATAAAATGTTCAACAATTTTGAAAACAGATTCGGAGTATCAAAAAAAGAAGACAATGAAGATTATGAAAACGCAGTTTGGATGCCTTTGACAGATATTTCAGAAGAAAAAGATGCTTACAAATTGCAGATTGATATTCCCGGAGTTGATAAAAAAGATGTTAAAATTTCATTTGCAGACGGCAAACTTATCATAAGTGGCGAAAGAAAAGAAGAAAAAGTGGAAGAAAATAAAGAAACAAAATATCATAGAATAGAAAGAACTTACGGCAAATTTTTCAGATCTTTTACATTGCCGAAAGAAATTGCCGCAGATAAAATTGAAGCAGAATATATAAACGGTCAGCTTATGGTAATGATTCCAAAAACCGAAGAAGCAAAACCAAAGGAACTTGAAATTAAAGTTAAATAATTTTGCTAACGGAAATTTATGAATTGCAGGATTGCGGCATTTAATTGTTGCTCCTGCAATTTTGTTTTTAAATGATCTCAATTAATTTTGTAAATTAAAATGAGTGAAGAATTTTTTTCGGGAGGAAAAATCTTAAATGGATTTTAAAGATTATTATAAAATTTTAGGTGTTGAAAAAACAGCTTCAAGCGATGAAATAAAAAAGTCATTCAGAAATCTTGCTAAAAAATATCATCCGGATAAAAATCCCGGAGATAAAATTTCTGAAGAAAAATTTAAAGAGGCCAGTGAAGCTTACGAAATTTTAAGCGATCCCGAAAAAAGAAAAAAATACGATAGGGTAGGATCTAACTGGAAATATTATCAAAATGCAGAAGCGGGTCAGGAAGATTGGTTTGCAAATTTCTCTCAAAGAAATAGAAGCAATACAAATTCCGGGCAAGATTTCGGAAACATTTTCGGAAATATGGGCGGCTTTTCAGATTTTTTTGAAGCTTTTATGGGAGGAGCATTTGATAATAGATCGGGAAATTCTAAAAGCAGGGGATTTTCAGGAAAAGGCGCAGATTATGAAGCAAATTTAAATATCACATTAGAAGAAGCTTTTAACGGCAGCGAAAGAACTTTTACAATTGACGGTCGCACAATTAAGATCAAAATAAATCCCGGAACTGAAAACGCGACAAAACTCCGTTTGAAAAATCAGGGAGCTGAAAGTAAAAGCGGAGGAGAAAGAGGCGATCTCTATCTTACACTTAATATTATTGATCATCCTGATTACGAACTTAAAGGCAATGATATTTATCATAATCTTCGTATTGATCTCTATACTGCAATTCTAGGCGGTAAAAAACAGATCAAAACAATTGACGGAAAAAGTGTAAACATAACAATTCCGAAAGAGTGTGATAATGATAAACTGCTACGGATAAAATCTATGGGAATGAAATTTGCCGGCTCTGAAAGAGGTGATCTTTTTATAAGAATTAAAGTCGATACTCCAAAAAATCTTACCGAAAAAGAATTGGATCTTTTTAAAAAACTTGCAGAGATGAGAAAAAGATAATTTTAAATAAATAAAATTTAATTCAAGCTCAGTGAAAAAATCATTGAGCTTGATCTTTTTTAAATCTATATTTTTTAATAATCACAATAAAAAGCGAAAAATGAAAGAAAGCGGAATAGCAATTTTAGGCGGTGGAAACATTGGTATTTCTATTGCAAACGGATTGATAAATTCAAATTTATTTCAACCTGAAAATGTTTTTATCACACGTAGAAAAATTGAACTTCTTGATAATTACAGATCGAAAGGATTTAATATTACAGCTGATAATAATAAAGCAATTTCAAATTCTAAAATCATAATAATCGCAGTGACACCACAACAGTTGAATGATCTGCTTGATGAAATTAAAAATGATTTACAGGAAGATTTTCATGTAATAATTTCAGTAGTTTCAGGCGCATCAATAAAACAAATCAAAAATCTTATTGAAAAAAATATACCGGTAATTAGGGCAATGCCAAATACTGCAATTGCAATCGGAGAATCAATGACATGTATTTCTGCTGTAAATTCCGAAACGGAAAATTTAGAATTAACAGAAAAGATTTTTGATTCGGTTGGAAAAACTTTGGTTATTGATGAATCAATGATGGTACAAGCAACAGCATTGTGTGCGTGCGGAATTGCTTTCTTTTTAAGAGCGATCAGAGCTGCTTCGCAAGGCGGAATTGAAATCGGATTTCATGCGGAAGATGCTTTACGAATGGCTGCGCAAACAGCAAAGGGAGCAGCATCGTTATTGCTAAATAATGAAAATCATCCTGAAAGGGAAGTTGATAAAGTTACTACTCCGCAGGGCTGTACGATCTCCGGATTAAATCAACTCGAACATAACGGATTCAGTTCTGCGATGATAAAAGGAATTATAACTTCTGCAGAAAAAGCTGCAAAACTTTACAGTTCCGATTAAATGAAATACTTTCTGTTCAGTAAATTTTTGTTTGCAAGAAAAATTGATCCTCATCTGGTCATTAAAAAGCCTCTTTTCTAAATGGTCAACAATTTTATATTAAAATTAATGACCTAATTTAAACAAAGGAGAGAGCAGATGAATAAGTTAAAATCAATTATGTTATTTATTGTGATGTTTGTATTTTCAACAAGTGTTTTCGCAACTGATACAGGCGATAGGGTAAAATTTCAAAACACTTTAAAACAATATTTCAACAAAGTAAATGTTGATGTAAAGGATGCTCAAAATGCCAATGAAAAAAGAGCAATAATGAATGATGCTTTAGTAAAACTCGATGAAGTTTTTGAAAAAGCACAAGTTCAAGCTTCAGATTTAGAAGATAAAAAAAATATCGAAATTTTTAGAAATGAAATTCAAGAAAAGATAAATGAGTTAAACGGAATTGAAGGATTTCAAAAAGTTGCCGATAGAGATCTGAATAACTTTGCCGATTATCTTCAGAACAATATGGAAAATGCTGACAGATATGTTGTAATTAGTTTAACAACATTATTGATTGTTGCATTACTACTAGTGTTATTGCTGTAAATTTAATTTAGATTTTCGTCCCTATGAATTATAAAATATTATTTCTTCTTCCGTTAGTTTTTGTGTTGAGTTCTTGCTCCGGTTTAAAAATTTCTGATAGCAAAATTGATATCGAAAAAATTGAACACAGAGTAGTATTTATAATTCATGGGGACGCAAGTTATTTGTACCATTCTAACAACTCAAAAAAGGTCGCTGATATTGAAGCTTTGCGGCAAGCGGAAAATGTTGCGAAAAACTTAAAGAACTCCGAAGTTTTCATTATTCATCAAAAACCTAAAAAGAAATTTTTGATTTTTTTTCCAAAAAATAACAGGGATTACTACCGATATGTTAATGGAAACCTGATTGAGAAAAAAAGTTTCCGGATTAAAAAGGAAAATGAAATTTCAAAAATCACAGAGTTTATTTCGAACGGAAAAATTCCGGAATCAAAAAATAATTATTTTTTTTATTTTGGTCATCAAATTCCGGAAGAAGATGAAGAAAATTATTTTGCATCAATGCCCGGAATAAAATTCGGAATTGATTCTTTCTCAAAGATCCTGAACTCAATATCAAATGTATTTAATTCAAAATTTGATTTTGTTGTTGTATCAACCTGCAATAACGGCACTCCTTATGTAATTTCCAAACTTAGCGGAAATACTGATTATATTTTAGCATCACCTTCGGATCTGCATCTATCTTATGTGAATTCTGAATACATTTTAAAATTAAATGAAGAAAATTTAAAAAGTGATGAACTACTTGATTTTATTGCTCAAAGTTCATTTAATGATTTGTCAAATACTACACAAGACGTAATTTCATTGGTGATTTATGACGTTGAAAAATTAAATCCGCATTTACAGAAATTTTCTTCCGGTATTTCATTAAAGAGAAATAAAACCGCCGATTGTTTTGATGTGGATTCCGCAGCAATTTCATCACTTAAAAACGGTGTAAAAATTTATTACAAGCCCGCAAAATTCGGTAAAGATAAAAATAAAACCTCGCATTCCGGCTGGGGCTGCGAAAAATCCGGCAAATAAAAATTTACATTTGTCATTTTACATTTTAAGAAAGTCAAATTTCATAATTCATGTTTTATCAATATATTTGCCGGTAACACTTTTAACTAATTCAAAATGAATGATCTGATATTTTCACTTGAAACGGTTGCGCCGGTTTTTTTAATTGTTTTACTCGGAAGTGTTCTCCGGAAACTAAAAGTAATAAACGAAAATTTTGTTACCGTTTCAGCAAAGTTTGTTTTTTCTTCAGCATTACCTGCATTAGTATTCCTGGAAATTCTCAAAGCAGATTTTTCAGAGAATTTCAATATCAATTTGATCTCCTATATTTATATCGCTACACTAATATCATTTATTATAGGTATTTTCGTGGCTTATAAAATTTCTAATACAGGAAAAGACAGAAGCGTAATAATTCAGGGAAGTTTCAGAGGAAACTATGCAATTGTTGGCCTTGCTTTGATTCAAAATATTTACGGGGAAAAAGGTTTGGCAGATGCTGCAATTGTTCTCGCATTTATTTTGCCAATGTATAACGTACTTTCAATTTTAGCTTTAACTTATCCTCTTAAAAAAGAAAAGAATGTATCTGCAGCAAAAATTCTTTTAGAGATAGTTAAGAACCCTTTGTTAATAGGACTTTTCTCAGCATTGATTGTTTCATATTTCAAAATAAATTTAAATGGAATAATAATTTCATCATTAGAATATTTATCTGCTTTAAGTTTGCCGCTTGCTTTAATTGGCATTGGCGGAGTTTTAAAATTTGAAGACCTGAGATCATTATCCAAGTCAGCATCAATTGCATCTTTCTTAAAAATTGTAATTGTCCCTTCGTTATTTACTACAGGTGCTTATTTTCTTGGCTTCAGAAATACTGAATTATTAATTATGTTTATTTTATTTTCATCGCCCACAGCAATTGCAAGTTACATAATGGCAGAAGCGATGGGCTGTAACGGAAAACTTGCTGCAAACATAATTTTAATTACAACTATATTTTCAGCTTTTACAATTGCAGCAGGATTGTTTTTATTGAAATACTTTTTACTGATTTAATTATAAAAAAATAAAATTTACTGGAAATTTTAATATTTTTATGTTAGACTATAAACTAGTAAACAAATAAATTTCAAATTTACTTTCCGGGAGAGGAATTTATGCACACTCCAAATCCGATTAAAAAGAATGAAAAACTTGGTGTTTTAATTGTTGGCTTAAATGGGGCGGTATCAACTACTTTTTTGGCGGGGGCTTTATCAATTAAAAAAAATCTTGCAAAGCCGATCGGATCGTTAACTCAAATGGGAACAATCAGATTAGGCAAAAGAGTAGAAGAAAGATTTCCGTTAATTAAAGATTTTGTTCCGCTTGCAGAAATTAAGGATCTGGTTTTTGGCGGTTGGGATATCAGAAACGAAACTTGCTATCAATCTGCAGCAGAAGCTCAAGTGCTTGAAGATAAGCATTTAAATAAAATTAAAGCTGATCTTGAAGCAATAAAACCTATGCAGGGTGTGTTTGATAAAAAATATGTGAAAAGACTTGAAGGAACTTGGGTAAAGCAGGGAAATACAAAATTTGATTTGATGGAACAGATTAGAGGTGATATCAAATCATTTAAAGAAGCACATAATTTAAAAAGATTGGTTATGATTTGGTGCGGAAGTACCGAAGTTTTCATTCCTTTGAACGGAGTTCATAAAAAGTTAGATAAATTTGAACAGGCAATGAAAAATAACAATTCCGGAATTTCTCCAAGCATGCTTTATGCTTATGCAGCAATTGCAGAAGGTGTTCCTTACTTTAACGGCGCGCCGAATTTGACTGTGGATACTCCGGCATTACTTGAATTTGCAAAGAAAAAAGGAGTTCCGGTTGCAGGTAAAGATTTCAAAACCGGTCAAACTTTAATTAAAACCGTTATTGCTCCTATGCTTAAAGCAAGAATGCTGGGATTGAACGGATGGTTTTCAAGCAATATTTTAGGCAATCGTGATGGCGAAGTTTTGGATGATCCCGGTTCATTCAAAACTAAAGAAGAAAGTAAACTTTCAGTATTAGACGGAATTTTACAGCCCGAAATTTATCCTGATCTTTACAAAGATTTTTATCATAAAGTAAGAATTAATTATTATCCTCCGCGTGGTGATAATAAAGAAGGCTGGGATAATATTGATATATTTGGTTGGATGGGTTATCCGATGCAGATCAAAATTGATTTCTTGTGTCGGGATTCCATTCTAGCAGCTCCTATAGTTCTTGATCTGGTATTATTTGCTGATCTTGCTCAAAGAAGCGGAATGAGCGGCGTTCAGGATTGGTTATCATTTTATTTCAAATCTCCAATGCATGAACAAAATGCAGTTCCGGAACATGATCTTTTTATTCAGCAAATGAAATTGAAAAATACATTGCGCAAATTAATGGGCGAAGAACTTGTTACTCATGTTGAAGATAAAAATGGAAATTCTTCTGAAGAAAATGTTGATATTTATCTTGAAGATGAAGATCTGCTAAAATGATAGGCAAGATTTTAAACTAAAAAAGGCTGAAAATTTTTTCAGCCTTATTTGTTTATTTAATAGTTTTTATGAAATCAGATCTGAAGGATCAACAATATTTGTTCCGGTGTTATCAATTACATGTACTGTTGTTGCTTGAGGTCCTTCTTCACCCTCTGCTTCAAAATAATGAACAGTAGTTCCGGTTTTCAGATTTTCAAAACCGTTATTTACAACACTGTTTTTGTGAAAATAAACTTCTCTTCCATCCATATCGCGAATATATCCATAACCTTCATCCGGAAAAATTCTTTCAATAAAAGCAGTGGCTTCCTGATGTGGATGAAATTTTACGTCATTACGTTTTTTTTCTGAAAGTCCTTTTAATTGTTTTTCTGCCGCTTTAAAAGCATCTCTTATTACTGCAGGTAAAGGATCGTGCATTTTATTATTTCCCGGCTCTTTCGAAACTACAACCGAGTGTCCCGGAGGAACTGAAATATCTAATCTTACTCTAAATTGATTTCCTGTTCTAACATATTCATGAGGTCTTTCAACAGCGATTCTGCAACTGATAATATGATCGCAAAATCTGTTCAGCTTTGATGCTTTTTCACGAATTAAATTATCAATTGCTTCCGTTTTTTCAACATCCCTATAAGATATTTCAATTGGAACTATCATATTGGTCTCCTTTTTATAATGCTAAGATGAACTAAATCTGATACTTCTTAAATTTATAAGCCTTTGTAATTTTAACAAGGTAATAAAATAAAGGGTATAAATTTTGTCAATAATTTCTTTTTAATAATTGATTGATTTTTGATTTTTCCCTGAAGTAAATGTTGTTTATAAAAATTTGTTTTCTTTTATCTGTTCAAAAAGTTTATCGGTATCTTCTTTTGTGCAAAGTTCAGTTCCGGGAGTCATAACCGCAGAAGCTCCGGCTGCAACCCCGTATTGAGCGGCTTCCAATACAGTTAATCCTTTTTCTAACGCGACAATAATTCCCGCAACCATACTATCACCGGCTCCAACACGGCTTTTTATCGGAACGTAAGGGTTTGGAATTCTTTTTACAATATTTTCAGTGATCAATATTGCTCCGCCGGCTCCTAGAGAAACAACTAAAATTTTGATGTCATTTTTATTAATTAATTTTTTAGAAAGTTCGATCAATTGATTTTCGTTTTCAATTTTTTGATTGGTGAGATCTTCCATTTCACTTAAATTAGGTTTAATCAGATACACTCCTTCTGCTGCGGCTTTACAAAGAGCTTCTTTAGTTGAATCAATTATAACTTTTATGCCTTTTTGTTTCCCTAGTTTTGCCACTTCTGAGTAAAAATCGGTACTTACATTTTCAGGTAAACTACCCGAGGCAATCAAAAAATCGGGCTTTTCTTTAAATGAAAAAAGTGTTTCGAGTGCTTTTTGAACTTCTTCATTTGATAATTTAGGACCGGGCAAAATGAACCGGTATTGCTTATTGGTACTTGTTTCTATAGTGTTAATATTTTCTCTGGTTAATTCTTTTATTTCAACGGTTTTGAAATTTATTTCTTCTTCGCTAAGTAATTTTTTCAAAAGTTCTCCGGTTGATCCGCCGGAAGTAAAAATTGCTTCGGAATTACTTCCTAATCTTTTAATTGCTCTTGAAACGTTTATTCCGCCTCCGCCTGCTTCATAATATGCTTTTTTTGCTCGAAGTTTTTTTTCGGCAATAACCTGATCAACATCGAAATTTATATCAATTGAAGGATTCATTGTTAAGGTTACAATTTTCATTAGCTGTAATATTTGATTGTGGATTATTTATTTCTCGGTTTTTCGTAATGATCGAAAAGCTCATTTTCGTAATCGTTATTTATGGATTTTGAATGATCATATTTAGGACTTTTTTCTATACTGTTCTTTGTAAGATCAACAAATACTGAAGAGGATTGCCAATCAATTCTTCCGATCCATGGAATTGCTATCAAAACTTTTTTACCGGAAAGGAAATTTCCTGTATCAACCACAGCATATCTTATGCTCCAAATTTCATCATCAATTATAAAATCATCTATTTCTCCAATTTCACCATCCTTGGCTTGAATACTATACCCGATAACTTCTTTTGCGCTTCTCAAATTATATTCGTTTTTGTTTTCGGTTGTTTCTTTATTTGATGAAGCCGCTTCTTTTGCTAAATCAATTTCAGGCGGTACTGCTCCGATCATTGCTGAATCAATTGTCGTCCAATAAAGCGGCCAGCCATAATGATTTGCCATATTTTCTTCGTGATCCCTTGAAATCGGTTTTGCAGAATCGTACGAAGGACTGTTTTGAACGAGTTCTCTTGTAATATTAACATGAAGTGATTTTTCTTCAAAATCCGGTTTGTTCAAAGAATTGGGTGAAAGCAGCACTTTATTTTCATTGAACCAATTTCCGGTTTCAACTACTAAATATCTGATATTGAATGTCATATCATCAAAATAAAAATCATCAACGTGTCCAATTTCACCATCAGTAGCAATTATCTTAAATTTTATAATATCTTTTAATGATCTTAACATTTATGCCTCCTAAACTGAATATTTATTATATAATCATAATCATTTTAACATAAAAACTATTTCTAATTTCATTTTAATCTCTTCTTAATAACTAATGTAGAATTTTAGAACATGTGTGCAAGGCAGAAAACAATGGAAAAAAGATTTTTAAGAAGTTAAAATCCTATTCAAAAATCATAATTTTTTTTTGAAAAATTTCAAAATTTTATGAAACTTCAAAAAAAGATGAAAATTGAAGGGTTTTAAATAATAATTTCATTTAATAAAAAATTAATTGAAAATTTTGTCGCTATTTCTTGCTTATTATTCAAAAAGTTATACTTTAATAGAAGAGGGCAAATTAAATACACGGTTTACAATAAAAATTGAATAACACAGCAAAATCTGTTGTTCATAAAAAAGAACAGTAGTTTGTTAAAATTCTTGTTTAGGAGGGTCATATAATGAAAATAGGAGTGCTTGGATTAGGTTACTGGGGGCCAAATCTGATCAGAAATTTCATGGGAAATCCTGAAATTAAGCAGGTGATCGGATGCGATAAGGACCTTGAAAGATTAAAGT
Organism: uncultured Melioribacteraceae bacterium; assembly: GCA_965365345.1. GTDB lineage: Bacteria > Bacteroidota > Ignavibacteria > Ignavibacteriales > SURF-24 > CBDUBH01. The sequence continues at coordinate 18,536 of CBDUBH010000016.1, read as the reverse complement.
TTATAAAGTCAAGATTTCCCGGTATTGAACTTACCGATAATTATGACGAACTTCTCAACAGCGATGTTGATGCAATTGCAATAGCCACACCCGTAAAAACTCACTTTCCTTTAGCAAAAAAAGCATTGGAAGCAGGAAAACATATTTGGGTTGAAAAACCTTTTACGGCAAACTCCCAGGAAGGCGAAGAATTAATTGAAATTGCTGAAATGCGAAATCTTAAGATCTTCGTAGATCACACTTTCATTTATACCGGCGCAGTAAGAAAAATCAAAGAACTTGTTGATAGCGGTGAATTAGGTGATATAATATATTTTGACTCGGTTAGAATAAATTTAGGATTGTTCCAGCACGATGTAAACGTAATCTGGGATCTTGTTCCTCATGATGTTTCAATCATGAATTATATAATCCCCGATAAAAAAGTTGCATCTGTAAGCGCAACCGGAATTGCAAATTATTACGATCATGAAAATATTGCTCATATTTCTTTGAATTTTGAAAACAAATGCTGCTTTGCACATTTTCATGTGAATTGGACCTCTCCGGTTAAAATGCGCAGAATGATTATTGCCGGAACCAAGAAAATGTTAGTATTTGACGATATGGAAAATTCCGAAAAGATTAAAGTTTATGATTCCGGAATTGAAATTCTCAATACAGAAAGCATTCACAAAGCATTGGTTCAATATAGAATTGGTGATATGTATTCTCCAAAAGTAATTCAAACCGAAGCTTTGGCATTAGGAGTAAAAGAATTTATTGATGCAATAAAACAAGACCGCGAACCTTTAACAAACGGCAGAGAAGGTTTGTTCGTTGTTAAAATTTTGGAAAATGCTAATAAATCAATTAAAGATAACGGCAAAATTGTTGAAGTACCATTCCACGATTTCGGTGTAACAAAAAGATTGAAAAGTGCTTAATATTTATTGAAACTCCGTCATTAGGAATTTATTTCCTTTGACGGAGTTTTTTGTTTTGTGTAAAAATGCGGTGATGCTATGAATCAAAGTCTTCAATCAATTAATATTATCAGTGATATCGATAACGTTGTTTTTGAAGTTGCCTGCGAACAGGCAATATTTTTCGGATACTCTCTAATTTACATCTCCGATATTTTGCCAAAATTAAAAGTTTTATCTATTCCTGTTGATGATGTTTTTGCAAGTTTAGGGCATCTTTGCGAAAAAGGTTTCATCGTAAAAAAAATGGCTTATCTTAATGATAAAGAATTGCTTGTGCTGTTTTCAATATCTCATGACGCATTCGATGCTTATCTGAAAAAACATTATAAAAACTATAGTTTGATACATAAACTTCTTCTTTATGTTATTCGTAATGAAGAAATATCCAATTTAAAATCAGAAAAAATTTCAGAAGTACTGCGAATTCCGAAAATGATAATAAATCATTTCCTCGAAATCCTCCAGCAAGAAGGAATTGTAAAATTGACTAAAACCGTTAGAGGAAATTGGTTTGTTGATGAAGTGATTTCATAATTTAATTTGGTCAACTCTGCAAATTTTCATTATTCTTTAAATGATTTTAATGCCGTTTCAAATTAAAATTTTACATCTTTTCTTTCCTTTCACTTTGAAAAAAGCATAAAAAATTTTAGCTTTGTTTATTCTCACAAAAAAAAAGATTCCAATATGAAAGAATTCTTTAAATTTATGTTTGCCTCAATGCTTGGCATGTTTTTGATGTCAATCATTTTATTTTTCTTTTTTATCGCTTTTATTTTTGCCTCGGTAGCAATTTTTGAAACCGAAAAACCCGGGGAAGCAAAACCAAATTCCGTTCTTAAAATCAAACTTGATTATGATGTTCCTGAAAGAACGGTTACAAATCCTTTTTCAGAGAGTAGTTTTTTTAAAATGGATTTCAGCTCGCCATTGGGATTAAATGATATTTTGAAAAATATCAGAAAAGCGAAAAATGATGATAACATTAAAGGAATTTATCTTGATCTGGATAATTTTATTGGCGGTGGATTGGCAACCGTTGAATCAATTAGAAAAGGGATTTTAGATTTTAAAGAATCAGGAAAATTTGTTATTGCTTACGGTGCAAATATTTCGCAAGGAGCTTATTATTTGGGATCAGTCGCAGATAAAGTTTTTATTTCGCCTGTCGGAATGTTTGATTTCAGAGGTTTAAGCGCTGAAGTTATGTTTTTAAAAGGAACTTTGGATAAGCTGGAAATTGAGCCGCAAATTTTTCAATACGGAAAATTCAAAAGCGCTGTTGAACCTTTGAAACTTGAAAAAATGAGTGAAGAAAATAAAAAGCAAACCTCAGAACTTTTATTTTCGGTTTATGATAATTTTCTTCTTAACATAGAAAAGCAAAGAGGAATTTCCATAGAAAAATTAAAACAAATTTCAGATGAATTTTTGGCAAGATCAGCAAAAGACGCAAAAGAATTAGGATTGATAGACAGTTTAATTTATCCGGATGAGGTTGCCGGTTTTATAAATCAAAAAGTTAAATCTGATTTTGAAGAAATAGAATTAAAAGATTACAAGCATGTAAAAGGCGAATATAAATCCGGACGCGATAAAATTGCAGTGATTTATGCTGTTGGCGAAATCGGAACTGCCGAAGGCGATGAAGAAACAATTGGTACTGAAAACATTATTGAAGCGATTAAAGATGCGCGCGAGGATGAAAAAGTAAAAGCGATTGTTATGAGAGTAAATTCTCCGGGGGGCGATGCTATTACTTCTGATTTGATCTGGCGTGAAGTTCAGCTAACCAAAAAAGAAAAACCGTTTATAATTTCGATGGGTGATGTTGCTGCATCAGGCGGATATTATATTGCATGCGCGGCAGATACAATTGTTGCTGAAGCAAATACCATTACAGGTTCAATCGGAGTTTTCGGAGTGATCCCGAATTTCAAAGGCTTTTTTAACGAAAAACTCGGAATAACATTTGACGGAGTTAAAACCGGAAAATATTCTGATTTTATTACTGTAACAAGGCCGTTAAATAACGAAGAGAAAAAAGCCGTTCAAGGTTTCATTGATGATATTTATGAAACTTTTGTTAACAAAGTAGGCGAAGGAAGAAATAAAACTTTTGATCAAATTCATGAAATTGCGCAAGGAAGAATTTGGAGCGGTGTACAGGCAAAAGAAAACGGATTGATTGACCTTATTGGTGATCTAAATTTTGCGATCAACATTGCCGCCGAAAAGGCAAATATAAAAGATTATGCAATTACTGAATATCCAAAGCACAAACCTTTTGTTGAAAAATTCTTAGATGATATTTCCGCAGAAGCAAGCACCCAATTATTGAAATTTAAACTAGGCGAAAATTATAAATTTTACGAAAAAGTAAAAAACATAGATACACATTGGGGAATAAAAACCCGGATGTTTTTTGATGTGGAAATAAAATGATTTTTAAGGCAGCTTTTAAGCTGCCTTTCTTTTTTTCTCTTTCATTTTAATGGTAAACTTTTATAATGAAATTAATGTTACTAATCGGTGAAAATTTTTTTAACGATTTTTATGAAAGCTGATTATGAGAGTTTGTCATCTATCCGATCTGCATGCCGGAATTTCAAAGAACCATGATAATTTTATTGAACAAACTTTTGACAAATTAACCCGGAAAAATTTTGATCATCTTATAATTACGGGAGATCTTACTAATTCGGCATCTGATGAAGAATTTGAATTTCTGAATCATATATTTGATAAGTACAGTCTAAATGATTCAAATAAATTAACTGTAATTCCTGGAAATCATGATCTTTATTCTCCGTTCTTTAAAGATTTTCAATCTATTGATCATGTAACAAAAGATCCGGGAACGATGTGGAAATTTTTGAAATTTCATTTTAAGTATTCGCAAAAAAGATATATCGGTGAAGTAAATAATTTTGTAAAAAAGTTTGCGCCGCTTTTTGAAAATGTAATAACTGTAAAAGATAGCATTGCAGGATTTCCATTTGTAAAATTTTTAAGTAATGATGTTGCAATTATTGGAATTGATTCAAATGATAAAGCTTCTCTGTTAAAAAATCCGGCTTGTTCTACCGGGGAAATTAGAAAAAAAACTCTTACCGCATTAAATGAAATTTTCCAAAAAGATGAAGTTAAAAAACGTATGAAAATTGTTGCTATGCATCATTATCTTCATCCATTGGATTTTATGCAATCAAAAATAAAAAACGCTTCGATTGTAAAATTCATTCAGCTTTATAACCGCGATTCACTTATAACTTTATTAGATAAATATAATGTTGATCTTGTTTTACACGGACATTATCACATCAATACTAAATACTGGGCTAAAGAAACGAGACTGCCTGTTTTGAACGGGGGAGCAAGCATGTACGGAAATATCAAAATAATTAATATTGAAGGCGGCGAAGTTTTTATATAAAAAAAGCGGATCAAATTTGATCCGCTTTAATTTGCAAAAATGGAAATTATTTTTCAAAAGCTTCTTTGATCAATTTTTCCTGTTCAGTATTGTGAGTTTTATTTGAACCTGTTGCAGGACTTGCACTATCATTCCTTCCAACATGAATCAAAGTTTGTCCTTTGGAAATATCCTTTATTAAACGGGATTGCAGAAAACTCCACGCACCCATATTTAGCGGCTCTTCTTGTGCCCAAACAATTTTTGAAGCGTTTTTATACTTTGAAATAACTTCTTTTACCATATCAGATTCGTAAGGATAATATTGTTCTAATCTTACCAAAGCTGCATTTTCAATTTTATTTGTTTCTCTGAATTTCAACATATCGTAATATAATTTTCCGCTTACAAAAATTACTCTTTTTGCTTTGTCTTTATTAACAATTTCATCATCAATCACTTCCCGGAATTTTCCGTTGAGTAATTCCTTAACTGCTGATTTTGCTTCAGGCAAGCGCAATAAACTTTTCGGAGTAAAAACAATTAATGGCCGTAATTCTTCATTCCTTATTTGCCTGCGTAGCAAATGAAAATATTGCGCGGGAGTTGTAGGATTACAAACATACATATTATTTTCAGCTGAAAGAATTAAAAATCTTTCTATTCTTGCGCTTGAATGTTCAGGACCTTGTCCTTCATATCCGTGCGGAAGAAGCATAACAAGGTTACTTGCAAGCTTCCATTTTTGATAAGAGCTAACAAGAAAATTATCAATTATCACTTGTGCGCTGTTTGCAAAATCTCCGAATTGCGCTTCCCATAAAATTAAGGTTAATGGATCTACTACGCTGTAACCGTATTCAAATCCCAAAACTGCGGCTTCGGAAAGCAGACTATCCAAAGCTTCAATTTTTGCCTGATCCTGAGAAATGAAATTTAAAGGTAAATATTCATCTCCGGAATTTATATCTGTAAAAATAAAATGCCGCTGACTGAAAGTTCCGCGTGCGCTATCCTGTCCGCTTAATCTTACCGGATTTCCTTTAAGCAAAATTGATCCGATAGAAAGTGCTTCGGCAAAAGCCCAATCAATTCTCTGATTGAAATCATTTATGATTTCTCTTCTTTTATCCATTGATTTTTTTAATTTCGGATTTATTTCAAATCCATCAGGAAGTTTTGTAATTCCTTCAACAATTTTTTGGATATCGTCTTCGGTAATTTTATCATTTTTCAAATTTTCTTTTGAACGCTGAATTTCTTCATGTGAAACCGCCAAAGGAATTGAAGGATTAAATTCAATTTTTTTATCTTGTGATTCCAGGTAACCGTCATTTAAACATTCGTAAACACCGTTTTCCATTTCCTTAAATTCATCTTCGTTAATTAATTTTTCCTTTAGCAATTGTCGAAAATAAATTTCTTTTACCGAAGATCGGCTATTAATCTTTTTATACATTAGCGGTTGAGTATAAGCAGGATCATCACCCTCGTTATGTCCGTGTCTTCTATAGCCGAAAAGATCAATTACAATATCTTTGTTAAATTGCTGTCTGTATGCGATGGCAATTTCAGCAACCCAGAGTGCGGCTTCCGGATCATCACCGTTAACATGAAAAATAGGAGCCTGAACCATTTTGGCAACATCAGTTGCATAAATTGAAGAACGTGCTTCATCAGGATTTGTTGTAAACCCGATTTGATTATTTACAATTATGTGAACTGTTCCGCCGGTTCTGTACCCTTTTAATTGGGAAAGATTTAAAGTTTCGGCAACAACTCCTTGTCCTGCAAAAGCCGCATCACCGTGAATCAAAATCGGAACTACCAGATCTCTTTCAATATCATTTTTGCGCTGTTGTTTTGCTCTTACAATTCCTTCAACAACAGGATTTACCCATTCAAGATGACTTGGATTTGAAGCAAGTGAAATTGTAACTGATTTATTATTTCTTGTTTGATAAGTTCCGGTTGCTCCTAAGTGATATTTAACATCGCCTGATCCTTGAAAGGAGTAAGGATCAATATTTCCTTCAAACTCGGAAAATATTTTTTCATATTTTTTTCCGATGATATTTGCCAGCACGTTTAATCTGCCTCTATGAGCCATTCCGATGAAAATTTCTTCAACTTGATTTTCCGATGCTAGATTAATTAAATGATCCAAAACCGGTATTAAAGTTTCAGAGCCTTCAAGTGAAAATCTTTTGCTGCCTATAAATTTTGTATGAAGAAATTTTTCAAATCCTTCGGCGGTGCTTAACTTCCACAGAATTCTTTTTTTACTTTCGGCATCAAATTTTGGAATATTCATTACCGGCTCCATCATTTTTTGAAGCCATGCTTTTTCCTCGGGATGCTGAATGTGCATATATTCAACGCCGATTTTATCGCAGTAAGTTTGCTGCAAAGTATCAAGAATTTCACGGAGAGTTGCAACGTCTTTATTTCCCAATCCGCCGGTAATAAAATTTCTGTCATAATCCCAAATTGTAAATCCGTAATTTGCCGGATCAAGTTCAGCATGATATCCGCAATTCGATCCGAGCGGATTTAAATTTGCAATTAAATGTCCTCGCACTCTGTAAATATTTATCAATTGTAAAATCCGCGCGTGCTTTTCAATATTATCCGAAAGCGTAATTTTCTCGCTGAATTTTCCTTTTGTATCTGCGGTCCAATCAACAGGATGATAAGGAATATTCATATCGTCAAAAATATTTTTGTAAAAATCTTCACCGCCAAGCAAAAGTTCATCAAGTTTTTTAAGGAACAATCCTGATTCAGCGCCTTGAATAATTCTGTGATCGTAAGTATTGGTTACATTCATTACTTTTCCAACGCCGAGCGATGAAATTGTATTTTTATCCATTGCCTGAAATTCTGCAGGATACTCAATGGCACCAACGGCAATTATTGTTCCTTGTCCGGTCATAAGTCGAGGAATTGAAAATACAGTTCCTAAATTGCCAGGATTTGTTAAAGAAATTGTAGTTCCCTGAAAATCATCAGGTTCAATTTTTCCTTTTCTCGATCTTGAAATTATATCTTCATAAGCATCAAAAAATTCCGCAAAACTCATTTTATCAGCTTTTTTAATATTTGGAACTATAAGCGATCTTGATCCGTCTTTTCTTTCAATATCAACCGCAATTCCGAAATTAACTTGATTTTTAACGATAAGATGCGGTTTGGAATCAATTTCGGCATAAGAATTATTCAGTGAAGGAAAATCTTTTAATCCTTTAACAATAGCGAAAGCCACAATATGCGTAAAAGAAACTTTTTGCTGAGTGGTTTTTGCAAGATGCTTATTTATTATTCTGCGGTTTTCTTCAAGAAGTTTTGCTGAAATTGCGCGTTCCGAAGTTGCAGTAGGGATTGATAAACTATCCATCATATTTTCAATAATTTTTGCACCGACTCCGGTTATCAACTGAACATTTTCAACGGAATCTTTTTTTATCAAATTTTCTTTTTCGGATTTGCCTTTTGATCCGGATTCTTTTTTAGAAACATCTTTTTGAGAAGTTTCTTTTTTAGATTTTACAGCAGTTTCATTTTCAGTCTGATTATCTTTTTGAATTTGATCGCCATTTATTGCAATCAAATTTTTAAAATAATTTTGCCAATACTCGCTAACGGAATTTTCATTTTCCGAATAACTGTCAAACAATTCCGCAACGTACCAGTAATTGCTTCCAAAAAGTTTTTGTAAAATTTTGTGTGTTTCTGATCTGTTTTGCATAATTAAAAAATATTTATTGACAATGCGTGGTTATCACTTTATTTTAATAAAATAAGTTACTTTAAGCAAAAAAAACACAAATAATTTTTCAAATTAAAATTAAATAAATTTGCCTGTGATATTAAGCCTCATTTAAATTGACATTTTTGGCGAATTTCAATAAATTTGAAAATTGTTAAATTAATTACAATTGTATGATTGAACATTACATTCCAATATTTTTAGTTATTGCCGTTGCCGCGGTTTTCGGGGTTGCGGTAATATTTTCGTCAAAACTTTTCGGACCACAAAGACCAAATACCGAAAAACTTTCAACTTACGAAAGTGGTATGAAGCCTGTCGGATCAACCAAGGAAAGAGTTTCGATCAAATATTATCTTGTTGCAATGCTTTTTATAATATTTGATATTGAAGTTATTTTCCTATATCCATGGGGCGTTCAATTCAGAAGATTATTTAGTGAACATGGAATTTTTGCTTTTATTCCTATGTTAGTATTCTTGATTGTACTGGAATTAGGATTTTTGTACGTTTACAAGAAAGGTGGATTAAAATGGGATTAGAAGCAAAATTAAATTCTGATGGATTTGTTACAACATCAATGGATGCTATAATTGCCTGGGCAAGAAAAAGCTCAGTTTGGCCTATGCCTATGGGAATTTCCTGCTGCGCTATCGAAATGATGGCTTCAGCGGATCCGAAATATGATATTTCACGATTTGGTTCTGAAGTAATGAGATTTTCTCCGCGTCAATCAGATCTTATGATAGTTGCGGGAACTGTTACTTATAAAATGGCAAAAGTTGTTAGAAAAATATATGATCAAATGCCTGATCCGAAATGGGTTATTGCTATGGGAGCATGTACTTCAAGCGGCGGAATGTACCGCAGCTATTCAGTTGTGCAGGGAATTGATCAATTTTTGCCGGTAGATGTTTATACTGCAGGATGTCCTCCTCGTCCCGAAAATCTTTTGAATGCAATCATAGAAATTCAAAATAAAATCGGAAAAACAAGAGCGCGGGATTATAAAGATAGAGAACCTTCAGAAATTGAATTAAAATAAAAAACAAAACTTTCTTATGGAATTTAAAGAACTGGTAGAAAATAAAATTAAAAGCGCATTTCCGGATGCGCTTTTAGATGTTTATGAACATCACGGTGACATTGCATTTTTTATTGACCCAAATCAAATTGTTGAAGTCGGAAATTTCTTAAAAGAAGATCCGGAATTGGAATTCATTTTATGTAAAGATGTGACCGCGATTGATTGGGCAAGAAGAAAAAAAAGATTCACAACGGTTTATACAATATATTCTTTTAAGAATAAATTTAATTTAAGATTGAAATGCGATCTTGAAGGACATACTGCCAAATCGGTTACTTCAGTTTGGCGCGGAGCAAATTGGTACGAAAGGGAAACTTTTGATATGTACGGAATTAAATTTGAAGGTCATCCCGATCTCCGCAGAATGTATATGCCGGAAGAATTTGAATATTATCCGCTAAGAAAAGAATTTCCAGTAATGGGAATTCCTGGTTCTTTACCATTACCGAGAAAATAAGATATGGAAAAAGTTACTAAAGAAGAAAAAAGCTCAATGATCTTAAATGCGCTGATGGCTGATGCCGATATCAGTTTGGAAGATGCATTAGAAAATGAAATGATAATCAATATGGGTCCGCAGCATCCTGCTACTCACGGAGTGTTGCGCGTTCTTTTAAGACTCGATGGCGAAACAGTAATGAATGCCGTTCCCGAATTGGGATATCTGCACCGCGGATACGAGAAAATGGCTGAGAACATGACCTTTTTGGAATACATTCCTCATACCGATAGATTAGATTATACTGCAACAATGTGCAATAATGTAGCTTATGCTTTGGCAGTTGAAAAACTTGTTGGAGTTGAAGCACCACCGCGCGCGCAATATATCAGAATGCTTATTGCTGAACTTTCCAGAATTGCAGCACACTTAATTGCAGTCGGAACTTTTGCGATGGACGTTGGCGCGCTTACAATCCTGCTTTGGGCATTTAAAGAAAGAGAAAAGATTCAGGATTTTTACGATAGAATCGCAGGCGCCAGATTTACAACAACCTATACAAGAATCGGCGGAGTTGCAGGTGATATTGACGATGTGGCAATTTCCATGATCACAAAATTCCTTGATGAATTTGATCCTGCTCTTTCGGAAATGGAAAAGTTAGTAAATACAAACAGAATATTTATTGACCGCCTTGAAGGAATAGGACATTTATCTAAAGAAGATGCAATTGCTTTAGGAATTACCGGACCCACACTTCGCGGTTCAGGTGTTGAATATGATGTCCGCAGGGCAAATCCGTATTTATACTATAATGAAATAGATTTTAAAGTCCCTGTTTATAACGAAGGCGATTGTTTAGCAAGGTATTTTGTTAGAGTTGATGAATTAAGAGAAAGCGTGAAAATTTGCCGCCAGGTTTTGCAAAAAATGCCTAAAGGTGAAATAAAATCTGAAAATCCAAAAAGAGTTCTTCCGTATAAAGGTGAAATTTATTCGAAAATGGAAGAATTAATTCATGATTTTATGATCGTAAATTTCGGAATAAATCCACCCGAAGGAGAAGTTTATTTTTCTGCGGAAAACCCAAAAGGGGAATTAGGATTTTACTTCGTAAGTAACGGAAAAGGTCATCCCTGGAAAATGAAGATCCGTTCACCTTCATTTTGTAATTTGCAAAGTTTGCAGACAATGTGTAGAGGAGTAATGATCTCTGACGTTGTTGCAATTATTGGAAGTATTGATCCGGTTATGGGCGAAGCTGATAAATAACGAATTAAATTTATAAATACGAAATAAGATTTTACGAATAATGGAATTTAAATTTACAAGAGAAAATCTTCAAAAAATCGAAGCATTAAGAAAAAAATATCCAACTTCAAAAGCTGCCGTAATGGGAACACTTTACATTGCGCAAGAACAAAACGGTTATATAACCAATGAAGTTATGCAGGAAATTGCAAATATTTTAGAAATTGATGTTGTTGATGTACTTACAGTTGTTACATTTTATACAATGTATTTTACAAAACCTGTGGGAAAATATCACGTTCAGGTTTGTACAAATGTTTCTTGTATGCTTCGCGGCGGATATGAAATTCTTGATGAAACAATAAAAAAACTCGGCATTCAAATAAACGAAGTTACCGCTGATAATAAATTTTCGATTGAAGAAGTTGAATGTATGGGTTCATGCGGAACTGCTCCGATGATTGCTATAAATGAAGATTTTCATGAAAATCTTACAAAAGAAAAATTGGTAGAAATCTTAGATTCACTTAAATAAGAATAAAAATTTATAATGGAAAAAATACTTTTACCGGAAATTCCGAATCTTCATCAGATTGATGTTTATATGCAAAACAGCGGTTACGAAGCCGTAAAAAAAGCTTTTGCAAAAACCCCTGATGAAATTATTGATGAAGTAAAAAAATCGGGATTAAGAGGAAGAGGCGGGGCTGCATTTTCAGCAGGTTTGAAATGGAGCTTTATGCCAAAAACTACAGATAAACCAAAATACCTTTGTATCAATGGTGATGAAAGTGAACCGGGTTCGTTTAAAGACAGGCAAGTTTTTGAATTTAATCCTCATGCGTTGATCGAAGGAATTTTGATTGCATGTTACGCAATTCAGGCTAAAGTTGCTTATATCTATATTCGCGGCGAATATCACAAATGGATCAAACTAATGCAAAAAGCATTGGATGATGCCTACGAAAAAGGATTTGTCGGCGAGAAGATGAAAGAAAATTTCGGCGGTAATTTCTCTTGTGAAATTTATATTCATAAAGGCGCCGGCGCTTATATTTGCGGCGAAGAATCTGCTTTAATGAATTCAATAGAAGGTAAAAGAGGATATCCGAGAGTTAAACCTCCGTTTCCCGCACAATTCGGATTGTGGGGAAATCCAACTACAATAAATAATGTTGAAACAATTGCAAACGTTCCTTATATCATCAAAAACGGATGGGAATGGTTTTCGAAAATTGGTGAACCGAAACATCCGGGCACTTTGCTTTTTGGAATTAGCGGTCATGTTAATAAACCGGGAGTTTATGAAGCTCCATCAGGTACTTTATTAACAGATCTGATTTACAATTATGCAGGCGGTGTTCCCGGAAATAAAAAGATCAAATGCGTTATTCCCGGCGGATCTTCTATGCCTCCGTTAAGAGGCGACAGTCTTGAAGGCGTTAAAATGGATGCCGAATCATTAAAAGCTGTCGGCTCCGCAATAGGAACAGGCGGCGTAATGGTTATGGATGAAGATACAGATCTTATCAGAGTACTGGCTAGAATTGCAAAATTTTACCATCACGAAAGTTGCGGACAATGTACCCCTTGTCGCGAAGGAACCGGCTGGCTCGAAAAAGTTCTTAATAGAATTGCAAGAGGTAACGGAACCTCAACTGATCTTGATCTGCTTATAACAATAGCAAATAATATTGAAGGAAATACAATTTGTGCTTTAGGTGATGCCGCTGCATGGCCTGTAAAATTCATGATTGAAAGATTCAGAGATGAATTTGAAAAAGCAGTAAAAGATGAAGTTGTAATTCCCGTTAAAAATAAAGTACATGCATTAAGGCATACTGCAATTCCACTTGGCGAACTCAAAAAACAATAAAAAAATTTAAGCCGGTTTTTTAATCGGCTTTTTTTATGAATAAGATTTTAAGATTATTTTAAACCCTATAATTTTTTTGATGATTAAACCTTTAAAGAAAATCGAAATATTTACCGATGGCGGAAGCTTGGGAAATCCCGGCCCCGGCGGTTATGGCGTTATTATTGTCTATAAAGATAAGCGCAAAGAAATTTCCGGTGGATTTAATTTAACGACCAATAACAGAATGGAATTGACCGCAGCAATTGTCGGATTAAGCAGTTTAAAAGAAAAATGCGAAGTTACGCTTTTTACTGATTCCAAATATGTTGTTGATGGAATAATGAAAGGTTGGGCAAGATCGTGGCGTGCAAAAGGTTGGATGCGAAATAAAAAAGAAAAAGCAGTAAATCCTGATCTTTGGGAAAAACTTCTTCAACTTGTTGAATTTCATAAAGTAGAATTTAAGTGGATAAAAGGTCACGCGGGTCATCCCGAAAATGAAATTTGCGATAAACTTTCCAAAACATCCGCCGCCGGATCAAATCTTCCCTGTGATGAAGGATATAAAAGCAATGGAAGTGACGAATTGAAATAATAAATTTCCTCTCCCTACCTAAAGCTGAAAGTGGCTATATGACAGTCTGCCCCAATTTAATCGGGGCGGGAGTAAGAGTTTACAATAATTTTAATCAAAGTAATAATTAGATTATGATTAAAAAGAATAAATTTTTCTTTCTTCAACAAATCAAATTTATAACAACAATACAACTTTTAATCTTTCAAATAAGAGTAAGATTAAAAATAAGATTATGATTAAGAAAAGATTTTTCGCTTCACTCTAAATGACAAATTTGTTTTAATGCTTTGTCATATTTTCATCTTTGAATTTTTAATTTCACTTTGCTGCTAGTTCAATTTTCAAATATTGCTTTTCACCGTTGCGTAAAACTACAACTTCAACTACATCACCCGGGGCAAATTCATTCATCGCATACATATAATCATAAATATTTTTTACCGGCTTTCCTCCGAATTCAACGATCACATCATTTGCCTGTAAGCCTGCTTTTTGCCCCGGACTTCCTTCCGAAACTCCAGTAATTTTAAACCCATCGGCTTGTGATGAATAATCGGGAATTGTTCCGACCTAAACTTTAAAACGCATTGCACCGCCGGTATCTTTACGCGGAACATTTACATAATCCGGTGATTTATCTTCATTCAAAATTGTGTTCGCAGTTTCAAAAACAAATTTTACGACTTGTTCCTGCTTCTGTGAATTTATCGTTTCAGCATCATCGCTAGGTCTGTGGTAATCAGTGTGAACTCCCGTAAAGAAAAACAGAACCGGAATTTGCTTGCCGTAAAAAGAGGAATGATCGCTCGGGCCAAATCCTTCATCATTAAACGAAATATTAAAATTGAATTTTGAATTTATTCCGTTCAATAAATCTTTCCAAATTTTTGAAGTTCCAGCGCCATAAATTGTAAGTGAATTTTCCTCATTCATTCTTCCGATCATATCCATATTTATCATTGTAACAAATTTTTCAACCGGAATTGAAGAATTATTTACAAAGAAATTTGAACCGAGCAATCCCAACTCTTCACCGGAAAAGGCAATAAAAATTATGCTGCGTTTAATCTGATCTTTCATCGAAGAAAACTTTTCGGCAAGTTCTAAAACTCCAGTGGTTCCGCTTGCGTTATCATCGGCGCCATTATGAATTTGTTTCTCTTTTCCTCTGTAAAGCGAACCCGTTTCTCCATAACCCAAATGATCATAATGCGCGCCGATAATAATGTATTTGTTTTTCAATTCCGGATCTGATCCTTCCAAAATTGCAGCAACATTTCGCGCTTTCTTTTCAACTAAATTCAAATCAGTTGAGATTTTTGCTTTTGAATTTTCAAACGAAAAAGAATTTGGGTTCTTATTCTTATTAATTTTTTCCTGAATCTGTTTTAAATCTTTTTTATTACTTTTAAATAAAGATTCAATAAAATCTCTTTTTACAAAAATTGCAGAAATGCCTTTAATTGCAGGCGCTCCATCATATTTCAAATCCGGAAAGTTGTCTTCATCATCATTCGGGAAAAATCCGTTAAAGAAAATTATTCCGGCAGCTCCTTTTTCTTTTGCGGTATTAGCTTTAAATCTGAAATCAGAATATTGATCAAATTTTGAATGCGGATTTTCAATTTCTGGATGATGGCGAAGTACCAAAACGATTTTATCCTTTACATCAATATTTTTGTAATCATCGTAATTCAAATCGGATGCAGAAATTCCGTAGCCGGCAAAAACAACTTCACTTTCAAGATTTTTATTATCTGAAAAGGAAAGCGGTATAAATTCATCTTCTAATTTTAAATTAAATTTTTCTTTTTGAAATCCAATTATTGCAGAATTATTTTCTGCCAATTCAACTCCCGCAATAAAAGGGAATTCCTGCAAATATGAATTTTCGAAAAACGGTTTTAATCCGTAATTTTTGAATTCATTTTGAATATATTCCGCCGCAAGATTTTCGCCTTCGCTTCCCGAAAATCTTCCTTCAAGTTTATCCGATGCCAAATAATTTATGTGATCTTGAATTTCTTTTGCCGTGATTTCGGGATTGTTTTCATTTACAGGAACTTGCGAAAATGAAATTGAATAAAGTAAAAGCAAAATTGTAAAAGATAAACTTATTCGTTTCATAATTTTCTCTTATATGAATTTCGAAATTTATATCAAGTATTTAAATATTTTAATGTAATATGTCCATCATTCCGGCTTGTACGGAATCTTTTATATTAAATTTATGTTTTGAACAATTTGAATATGCTTAAACTAAAAATAAGAGATTTAACCAAATAGTTTTGTCAAACAGAAAAAAACAAGAAGGATTCCGGGCAAGCCGGAATGACAGAAAAAAACTTAATTTTACGAAAATAAATTTTCCCAAGACAAACGAAGCGATAAATAAAAAGAATAATACTAAGATATTTTGCTTCGCTCAATATGACAAATAGTTTTCGTCTTAATATAATTTGTTAAACTCAATTCTGATCGCTAAAAGCTGAACGCTTCTAATCCTTCCAATCGGCAACAAAAATATTTGTATCACCTTGTTTTGAACTAAATCTGTTCGATGCAAAAATTAATTTTTTCCCATCTTTTGTAAACATTGGAAATCCGTCAAAAGATTCATTAAAAGTTATTTGTTCAAGTCCGCTGCCATCAATATTTACTATATAAAGATCAAAATTCATAGGACCTTTTTCACTTTTTACATTCGATGAAAAAATTATTCTTTTTCCATCCGGATGAAAAAATGGTGCAAAACTTGCTTTACCGAAATTAGTAATTTGCTTTTTGTTTTTACCATCAGCATCCATCACATAAATTTCAAGCGCAGTCGGGCGAACCAAACCATCGTTTACAAGTGCGTTATAATCTTCCATTTCTTTTTCGGTTTTTGGTCTGCTTGCGCGATAAACAATTTTGCTTCCATCAAATGAAAAAAATGCGCCGCCATCATATCCTTTTTCAAAAGTTAATCTTTGCTGATTGCTTCCATCCAAATCCATTATGTAAATTTCAGGATCGCCATCGCGTGTTGAAGTAAAAACAATTTTATCGCCTTTGGGTGAAACAGTTGCTTCGGCATCGTAACCTTTTGAATTTGTAAGCTGAACAATGTTTGAGCCATCGGCATTTGCTTTGAAAATATTGAATGAATTGTAAAGTTTCCAAACATACCCTTTTGAACGATCGGGAGGTTCGGGACAATTTTCATTATCAAGATGAGTTGAAGCATAAAGAATCGTAGAATCTCCCGGTAAATAATAAGCACAGGTTGTTCTTCCTTTTCCCGTGGATACCATTTTTTTTTCTGAACCATCAATATTCATAGTAAAGATCTGATCACATTCCAAATCACCTGATGTTGCCTGATAAATTAATTTTGTTTCGTCAAAAGAAAGATATGCTTCGGCATTTTCGCCTCCGTTGGTAAGCATTCTAATGTTATTTAGATGTTTTTCGTTTTCAAATTTTAATGAATCTTTCTGAGCGGAAATTTGTGAAGCCAAAACGGCAAAAAGGAAAAATACAATTATTCTCATCTCAATTCCTTTACTTATGAAGTTTTGATTTCAAATAAGATAATAATTTTTTTAATTGAAAGGAAAAGAAAAAATATAAGAGTAAAATTAAGATTAAGATTAGGATTAAGAATTCTCCCAATATGCTGTCTAACGACAGGTTCGAAATGAAAACTCTACTTTGTCATTCCGGTTTGCCTACCTTGGCTCGCTATGCAAGACAGATCCGGAATCAGACGACATTTTGAGAGATTGCTTCGGTCATAAATTCCCTCGCAATGACAGATAAAAAAGATTCCGGATCCCGTCCCGATTCAATCGGGATAATCGGGAGAATGACTAATTTTAAATTTTTACTTGTTTGAAGCTAACTTTTTGCATTTACCTTTTTACTTGAAAACTCATTCTGGAACATGCACTAGGAAATATTCCTTTGCACTTTCGCCAATCGCTTTTGCTTCATCTATTGTTAAGTGCATTTGAGTATCTTCTTCATCATCGGCACCTGCTTCAATTACGGCAAGATCAGAATCTTTTGCCATTTCAACAAGTGTTTCGCAATAAGCAGTATCACCGCCGTAACAAATTGAAGTTTCGTCATAAATAAATTTATAGCCGAGTGAAGGAACCTGACGAACGCCGCTTCCATCAGTCAAAAATTCTTTGTGATTAACCTGAAAAGGAATTATTTGAATTGCATTTTGATGAATTGAGTTTTGATTTTCAATTTCGATCAAATTTATTTTGTAAGTTAGAGAATCACCGTAAACATTTATGAAAGCGCTGTAAATACTTTTAATTTCGATGCATCCTTTGGGATAGTAAATATTAAGCGGCGTTTGCTTTAACATTACACGCATGTAAGTCAATAATGACCAAACTCCGCCAACATGATCATGATGTCCGTGAGTTATGAACATATCCGAAATTTTTAAAATTTCTTTTGCGCCGATTTCCGAAGTAAGATCACGCAAAATTCCATCTCCGGGATCAATTACGAAAACCGAATTTTTTGAATTAAGTAAAATTCCTGTTGCAACATTTGGAATTGAACAGAAAATCTTAATTGAAAAATTATTTTTGCTCCAAATTAAAGGATAGTCCATAATAATTAAGAATTAAAAATTATTAATGAATAATTATTTTTAGAATTTTAGAAAGTAAGAATAAAAAATTTTTTGCTATTGCTTTCGTCAGATTCCGGTCAAGCCGGAATAACGACAATTCTAAATTCTTATTTTCTTAAATCCTTAAACAAGAATTTGCGCTAATGCTCCGCCAATTAAAAATGCGAAGAACCAGGTTGCAAACCAAATTGTAAATCCTTGTTTCAAACCTCTTTCTTTTAACATTACAACAAAAGAAGCAATGCACGGAACAAATAAAGTTATTGTTACAAGTGCAACCGTAATTTGCATTGCAGTAAGCGAAAGATCAAACAAACCGGCAGCACCGAAATCTCTTCTTACTAATCCCATTACAAATGCTGTTGCTGCTTCTTTCGGAAGTTTTAACCATGCGGTTGTAACCGGTGCCAATAAATTCTGCCAAACTTGTAGAAGTCCTGAAATTTCCATCAATCCGACTGCAAGCGCACCTACAAAAAACCATAAACTTGCTTCTTTCATAAATCCGTAAGTTCTGAAAAACATTTTTT
>CBDUBH010000015.1:0-47968 GCA_965365345.1 uncultured Melioribacteraceae bacterium | reverse complement strand
AAAAAAACAGTTCTGGAACTCGGCGGAAGCGATCCTTTCATAGTTTTGGCTGATGCAAATATTGATAACGCGGTTGAACACGCCGTTAGCGGAAGATTGATTAACAACGGACAAAGCTGCATTGCCGCAAAAAGATTTATTGTTGATAAACGAATCATCAATCTTTTTGAAGAAAAATTAATTGAACATGTAAACAAATTGAAAATCGGCGATCCGGTATTTACCGAAACAGATTTGGGTCCGGTTGCGCGCGAAGATCTTTTGGATGAATTGGATTCGCAAGTTCAAAGATCAATAGAAAAAGGCGCAACTTTACTTGCAGGCGGAAAAAGATTGAACCGCTCCGGATATTTTTATCCGGCAACCGTTCTAACAAATGTTACAAAAGGAATGGCTATTGCCGATGAAGAAACTTTCGGTCCCGTTTTTGCAATAATCGCTGCGCAAAATGAAAATGACGCAATAAGAATTGCGAATGATTCACCGTTCGGATTAGGCGCGAGCATTTGGACAAAAGACACAAAAAAAGCAGCGGAAATGGCAAAGCAAATTGAATCCGGTTCAGTGTTTATAAACGGAATTGTAAAATCAGATCCACGTTTGCCTTTCGGCGGAGTAAAAGCATCGGGATATGGACGCGAACTTTCACATTATGGAATAAAAGAATTTATGAACATAAAAACGATCTGGATTGCAAAATAATATTTATGAAGATGTGTTTTTCAAATCACGAAAAAGGCATTTTCAATTTTCAGGTAAAAAATTTTTGCAGGAAGAAAAAACAATTTAAATGAAGAGGGTAAAATGCTGAAGTTAAGAATGGCGGCAATAATTACAACGCTTTTGGGAATAGTTTCATTAGCCTGGATAATTTACGATTATATTTTGATAGCCGCATACAGCACACAGGAAAATCCGTTTGGTGATTGGAAAATGGTATCGTTAGGATTTGTGCCGATTATCCTTTTCCATTTTTCATTTTTTATAACGATGTATATTCTATTCGATTTTTTGAAAAATCATAAAACGGTTTTAAAAGAAAATTTAAGACTGAAAAATGAAAACGAACAAATAAAATTGAACTCAACTCAAGAAGATCTACACAAACAAAACTGGAATAAAAATAAAAAATTGGATCAATCAACTGATCCGGATAATGACGGATATTTCGATCATCCAAATCCTTCCTGAAATAAAAAACTTTTTTTTGATTAAATTCAGAGCAGTAAAAATTTATTCCGTAAAATCTAAATAATTCTATATATTTAGAAGCACATTTTTCAACTCAAAAGAAAAATCAGGTGAATAATTATGTCTGAATTCAAATCAAAAAGAGTGGCGCGAAAAGTTTCGCAAAAAATAAACGCATCTTCCGAAAAAATCTTCCCTTTGCTTTCTCCGGATAAAATGACCGAATGGCTTGACGGCTGGAATTTTCAAATGATATATTCAGAAACAGGCGGCGGCGAAGAAGGCGCAATTTTTCAAACCAAACACGAAGAAAAAATTTCCACTACCTGGATAATCACAAAATTTGATGAAGAGAATAAGATTATCGAATTTTTCAGGATTACACCCGAAATACTTGCCGTGCAAATAAAAATGCAAATTGAAGATAATAAAAATGAAACTTCAAATTTGGAATTGGAATACATATTTACGGCGCTTACCGAAAAAGGTAATGAATACGTTGAAGGAAATTCATCAAAAAAATTTTTTGATATGATGAAATGGTGGGAAAAATCTTTGAACTATTATTTGGAGAGCGGAAAAAAATTGCTCGCGTTAAAACTTTAAGGCAGTCCGGTACTAAAAATAAATCCTTTGGGAGAAATTATGTTTAAAAGAATTCTTGTACTTTTGTTACTCGTTTCCACTTTTTCATTTGCGCAAAAAAATGAAAAATTTTTCGTTCAGGTCAAGTTAAAAGATCAAAAAGTATTGAACAAATTAGAACAGATCAAAGCCCCGGTTCTTTACATTTCAGATGAAAATCTTCTTACAAAACTTACCGGAAGCCAAATTAAAACGCTTCAGAATTTGAATGCAGGAATTTCCATCATAAAAAAAGCTGATGAAAATTCTAAATATTTTTTGAAGCAAAACAAGCTTCAGGTTTCAGATGAAGAAATTTCGATAATTGAAAATTCTTCAGAAGAAGAAAATATTTTCATCACTCAAAACGCAATTGAATTAACGGAAACTCCGGTAACATTTAAAAATGAAAAAGTAATTCAAAGTAATTTTAAAAATTTAAAAACAGATGCTGCTGCGATTGCAGAAATTGTAAATGATATAGATGCCGATAGCGTAAAATGGTTCATTCAAAAATTACAGGATTTTGAAACTCGTTTTTTATTTGCGGAAAACCGTAAAGAAGTTTCGCTTTGGATAATGAATCAATTTAAAAGAATGGGATTTACAGATGTTGTACTTGATTCTTTTCAATATCAAAATACATGGCAGTACAATGTTGTAGCGACTTTAAAAGGAAATGTAAACGAAGATCAGATTTATATCGTTGGCGGTCATCATGATTCATATTCATCGGGAAATCCTTACGCAATTGCTCCGGGTGCTGATGATAATGCAAGCGGTACAACTGCGGCTTTGGAAGTTGCGAGAGTTTTAATGAAAAATAATTATCAGCCCGAAGCAACAATAAAGTTTATGACGTTTGCCGCTGAAGAATACGGATTGCACGGAAGTTTTGATCTTGCAAAAAAAGCTTATGAGAAAGCTGAAAATATCAGATTGATGATAAATCACGATATGATCGCTTTTACTCCTTATCCGGATTCGCAAAGTGCAGTTGCAATTTATTATTACACCGGTTCGGAAAATTATAGAGAATTGGCAATTAAATCAACCGGTGAAAACTCGATTTTAAGTCCGGTTTGGGGAGATGCAAATTCAAGCGGATCTGATAGTTATTCTTATTACAGATTCGGATTTCCGGCGGTTTACTTTTTTGAAGATATTTTCAGTCCTTTTTACCACCAACCTTCAGATACTATTAAAAATTACAATATGGAATATTGTGCGGAAGTTATAAAAGGTTCATGCGCAACTTTGTTAAACGCAATTGTAATTCCGGATAAGATTAAAAATTTAAAAGTTGCTGATGTTGGTGATGGAAAATCTCTTGCTGTTACCTGGGATGTTTCTACTGACAAAGATTTTGATCATTATAATTTATATGTTGGAGAAACAAGCGGTTCATATTCTGATATTAGGGAATTGAATGAAGGTGGATTTGCAATGTCTGTTTTTGAAGAAGGTAAAACTTACTACTTCGGAGTTTCAACTGTTGATAAAGACGGTAACGAAAGTTTCATTGTTGAAAGATCAGGTGTACCAAGAACACTTCCCGCAGCGCCAAAAGTTATTTTAGCAAAACCATTAATGAATAAAGTTGAACTTAATTGGAATAAAAATTTAGAATTGGATTTTGCCGGATATAATATTTACAGATCAAATAGTGAAAATGAATCATTCGAAAAGATAAATTCAGAATTGATTCAAGATACTGTATTTATTGATGAAACGATGCCTCATGAAAATTTCAGTTACTACAAAATTGAATCGGTTGATCTTGATGGAAATCAAAATTTAACGGCCTCATTTGTAAGATCAAGAGCAGTAACTTTAGATCAGGGAATTTTAATTGTTGATGAAACAAAAGACGGCAGCGGTGCAATTTTGGATCCGACTGATGAAGATGTTGATGAATTTTACTCAACAATAACAAAATCATTTAAAACTCAGGTTTTAGATATTGCAACTGAAAAAACTTTAGAGCTTTCAAATCTTGGTGCTTATTCTACTGTTGTTTGGCACGGGGATGATAATTCTTCCGCTGTAAGTACCGAAATGACCGAAGCGCTTTCAGAATATTTACAGTTTGGCGGTAACTTAGTTTATTCCGGTTACAGACCAACCAGAGCATTAGCAAAAAATTCCGGCTTAACCGCAATTTTTGATAGCACACATTCGATGAATAAATATTTCAAAGTAGAAAAAGCTGAATTTAGTATCTCATCAAGATTTATTGGTGCTACAAGTGATCCATACAATAATATTTTTGCTGATTCAAATAAAACAAAAGCCGATTATAATTATCACTTAAGCGGAATCGAAAGTATTTCTGCAAATGATGAAGCTGAAGAAATTTTCTTTTTTGATACCAATTTTGATATAAACGAAAATGCCGGAAAGTTCAAAGGAAAACCTGTTGGAATTCAATATTCAGGTGATGATTACAAATTGGTAATTTTAAGTTTTCCGCTTTATTATATGCAAAAAGATGAATCGGAAAACTTCTTAAATCAAATTCTTGAAAACTTTATGAACGAAGTTACTCCGGTTGAGGAAAAAGGAATTTCGTTACCGAAAGAATTTGCGTTGAATCAAAATTATCCGAATCCATTTAATCCGAGTACTGCAATCAGCTATCAGCTTTCAGCGCAAAGTAAAGTTGAACTTAAAATATTTGATGTATTAGGAAGAGAAGTTCAAACTCTGGTAAATGAAATTCAAAATGCGGGGCAATACAAAGTGAATTTTAATGCATCAAATTTACCAAGCGGAATCTATATTTATCAAATTAAAGCTGATAATTTTATTCAATCGAAAAAGATGATGCTGGTAAAATAAGAAATTAAGAATGTAAGAAAGTAAGAATTTAGAAGCGTTAAAGTTAAAATTCTGAAATCTGATATCTTAAAGTGAAAGCTTAAAAAGCCGTCATTTAATAAAATATAGATGACGGCTTTTTTATTTTAAAATTTGAATTTTCAATGAAGTTTAATTTTGTTTATTTTTATATTTCCAATGAATATTTCAATAATCGAATTTTACGATGGCAAAAAGCAAAACAACGGCTCCTTCAATTTTTAACATAAATAAATTTCTTAAAAAAGAAACTTTACTGCCTGTTTATTTTTTATTCGGTGAAGATTCATACAGTATTGAAAGTGCTGCAAAGGCAATCGAAAAAACTGTTCAGCCTTTTTTAACATCTGATTTTGATAGAGAAATTCTAAATTCAAAAGATCACACTTTTGAGCAGGTGGTAAATTCCGCTTTGGCTTTTCCTTTCGGCTCTGAAAAGAAACTTGTAATCTATAAAGATTTTGACGATAAAAAAGAAAACCGCACGATCTTAAATTCTTATATAAAAAATCCCGCCGATTTTTCAATTTTGGTAATTACAAAACAAGGCAGCATTTCAAATCTGGATAATGAACCTTATCCTGCAATGGCTGCAAAAAATTTCATTTTTGAAGCAAAGGAATTAAGAGGCGAGGAACTTGTAAATTGGGTAATTAAATATTGCTCGCGTAATGATAAAAATATTTCAACGGAAAATGCCAGATTGATTTTGGATATTGTCGGCGAAAACAGAAGTTTGATAGAAATGCAGCTTCAGAAAATGTTTTCGTATCTTGGCGCGAATAAAGAAATTACGTACGAAACTATTGAATCTTTAACATCGGAATTAAAAGAATACACGATCTTCGAACTTCAAAAAGCGATCGCGTTTTTACAAAAACCAAAAGCCGTGGAAATCGCTTTTAATATTTTGGATCAGGGAAAAGAACCGCTTTTTATTGTAGTAATGCTAACAAGATTTTTTACCGCGATAGCACAAATTCCGGAACTTGAAAAAGACGGATTAAGCGATCAGGATGTTGCAAGAAAAATTGGGCTCCATCCTTATTATTACACTGATTATAAAAAAGGCGCGGCAATTTTTAGAGGAAAAAGAATTTCGAGCATTGCAAATTCACTGCTAAAAGCCGATGTAAGTTTGAAAACTTCCGGCACCGATCAAAAAACCGTTATTTTAATTTTGCTTACCGAAATTTTTAATACGGTAAAATAAAATCCTAAAGATTAAATTTAGATTTATTATATTGATTTTATTAAACTAAAATCTTAAATAATTGAAACATTTTCATAATAAAGAGAGTATAAATATCGTTGTACGAAAAACTTTCGGAACTTACAGACGAACAGTTAATTAAAGAATTTCAGGATAACAATACTGAAGAAGCTTTTGAAATTCTTGTAAGGCGGTACAAAGATCCGTTAACAAATTTTGTTTTCAGATTTGTGGGAGATAAAGACGCAAGCAGCGACATTGTTCAGGATACAATGATAAGATTTTATCTGAACAAAGATTCCTATAAATCATTTGCAAAATTTTCAACTTGGATCTATACCATAGCCACTAATCTGGCAAAAAATGAATTGAAAAGAAGAAAAAGAAAAAAACTCTTTTCAATTTTCGGAAATGATGATGAAGAGCATAAAATTGATATTGAAGATCCGAATATTTTGCCTGATGCTTTTGCCGATAGCGGAATCAAAAATAAATTGATTCAGGAAGCTTTGGAAAAAGTAAAACCCGTTTACAGAGAAATTGTTGTACTTCGTGATATTCAGGAACTTTCATATGAAGAAATTGCCGAAATAACAGGACTTTCAATCGGAACTGTAAAATCAAGAATTAACAGAGGAAGGGCTCAACTTCAGAAATTATTAAAAAATATTTATCATGAGTAAACGAAATGCCTATGAATCAAAATTACCATAATGATGATGAATTCAAAAAAATTATAGAATCATTAAAGAGCCTGCCAAAAGTTGATGCTCCGCAGGATTTTGAATTAAATCTTAAGCGTAAATTAAACGGCTTAAAGTATGGCGATGTAAAACTTGAAAATGAAAGTGCATCATGGTTTTACAGATTTGCGCCCGGTGCGGCATTGGTTTTAAGCGCGGTTGCAATTGTTTTGGTTTTAACGCAAAACAATCCTGATCAGGAAAATCCTTTTATGCAAATGCCGGCACAAAGATCGGGAATGGTTACTGGCGAAGTTTACTCACAGAATGCAACAAATCTTTTAATTGATCCTGATAATGTTACTGCAAATGATGTTGTAATCGTAAAAAGCGTCCCGAAACAGATTGCAAAAGCAGAAAAAAGCGAAACTGCAGAAGTTGAAAATTCCGGAAGATCAAGAGCGGTTCAGCAAAGTGTACCGCAAACAAATGAAAGAAGATTTGCTTTCAGAGGTTATGAAAATGATATTGATCAATCATTGCGCGCAAGACCTTCAAATACTCCGCAAGGATATTCAAATTACGGCAACACAGTAAATTTCGGCGGATTCAATGTTGTTCCCGAAGATGAAAAAAGATCTTTGGAAGATCTGAAAACCAGAATTGATTCAATTAAAAAATGGATGCGCGAAAACGGAAGATAAATTTTAGAATATAAAAAAGTTAGAAATTAAGAATTTGAAATTTCAGGATTATGGATTTTGTCTGATTCTCGGTAAGGGAAAATGATAAATTCATTAGATAAAATTTAGTCGTCATTCAGACTTGTCCGGAATCAGACGGCTTTTTTTATTTTAAAGTAAAAATAAAACTAAACTCATCGTCAATTATTATGTTTTATTAGAAGCTTTTCTAAGTTTATAAATTTGTTAGAATAGTTTTCTGCAGCAAAAGATATAAATGACGAATTGAAATTTTTCCAACCGTAATTTCAGAAAAGAATAATTTAAAACGATCCTGTCGAATTTCATAATATTAAAACATCAAAATCAATTTTCAAAAAAAATGCTTAATTGAAATTAAACAAAACACCGAAATACGTTGTTCTGCATTGCTTATGACTGCATAATTTTTTAATAGTTAATTATCTATTGTTTCAAAATTGCAGGTAAATCATGCATAGATCATTATCGAAATTGTTATTGATATTCATTTTCTTAAGTGGCTTGCTCTATTACGGTTGCAGTTCCGATTCTTCTGATGAGGTCAAAGGAGTTGAACATGCAAAACTTACTTACGCACCTTTTGTTCCAAAACCGATTACAAGAGATCATCCCACAAAAGTAGTAGTAAGATTAGAAATTGAAGAATTAGTTGCACGTCTTGCAGATGGAGTTGAATATACAAAATGGACATTTGGAGGCAGAGTTCCCGGGCAATTTATCAGAATTCGTGAAGGTGATGAAGTGGAATTTCACCTTTATAATCATACTTCAAGCACTGTGCCGCACAATATTGATTTACACGCTGTTAATGGACCCGGAGGCGGAGCAGAAGCAACTTTTACTACCCCGGGCGAAACTTCAACTTTTTCTTTTAAAGCGTTAAATCCCGGTTTATACATTTATCATTGCGCTGTTCCACCTGTTGGAATGCATATTGCAAATGGAATGTACGGACTTATTCTTGTTGAACCGGAAGGCGGTTTGCCGAAAGTTGATAGAGAATATTACGTAGTACAAAGTGAATTTTACACTGAGGGAAATTATGGCGAACCTGGTCTTCAACCTTACAGCCATCAGAAGGCTCTTGATGAAAATCCTCCTTACGTTGTTTTTAACGGTGAAGTTGGAGCGATCTCCGGCGAAAAAGCTTTGAAGGCAAACGTTGGTGAAAAAGTCCGGCTGTTTGTCGGTAATGGCGGACCAAATTTAGTTTCATCTTTTCATGTTATAGGTGAAATTCTTGATAGAGTTTATCCCCAAGGAGCAACAACACCAATATTGGAAAATGTTCAAACAACATTAGTCCCGGCTGGCGGTTCTGTAATTGTTGAATTTGAAGTTGAAGTTCCGGGAAAATATCTATTAGTTGATCATTCAATTTTCCGCGCTTTTGATAAAGGTGCATTAGGAGAATTGGTTGTTACCGGTCCGGAAAATAAAAAGATTTTTTCCGGCAAACATACTGAAAATCCTTATCCTGTTTCCGGGGGTATGGATCATGGAATGACGGAACATAAGACTGAAAATGATCCAACTCAACAACAGGCAAAATCCGGTGATGATATGACTCAACTCATGAAACTCGGACAAAATGTTTATACACAAAATTGTGCTTCATGTCACCAGGCAAATGGACAAGGAATTCCAAATGCATTTCCTCCGCTTGCCAACTCAGATTATTTGATGCAGGATAAAGAAAGAAGTATTCGAGCAGTTTTAAAAGGTTTAAGCGGACCTATTACAGTTAACGGAAAGAAATATAACAGCGTAATGCTTCCGGTAAATCTAAATAATGAACAAACTGCGGCAGTTTTAACTTACGTAAGAAACAGTTGGGGAAATAAAGGAGAAAAAGTTACCGCTGAGGAAGTTCAAAAAGTAAGATCAGCAAAATAATTATTGAAAGTTAATTTTGTTTAAGTGAAAAATTTAAGAAACCAACAAATTTAGAAAAAGCAATTTTAAGAAATAAAAATTAAGTAAATCCGGTTTACTTTTGTGAAAAGTTATTTTAATCCTGAATTTCATTTTGAAAAAGATTTTTGGTAGAAAGCTTTCTAACATAAATACAATTTCAAAATTGAGAACATTTCTTTAAAATAAAACAGCTCCGATCAAATCTGAACGGAGCTGTTAAATTAGAAATTAAATTAAAATCAATTAACCTTTGCTAATTTCATCAATTGATTTTTTGATAATAGCAACGGCTTCGTGAATTTGCTCTTCTGTAATTACTAGCGGCGGAGCAAAACGGATTATATGTTGATGAGTAGGTTTTGCCAAAAGTCCGTTTTCTTTCATTTTAACGCAAACATCCCAAGCTTCTTTACCGTTTTTAGGTTTAATTACAATTGCGTTAAGTAAACCTTTACCGCGAACTAATTCAATCATATCGCTATCAATTTTTCTTAACTCACTGCGGAAAATTTCCCCTAAACGTTCAGCGTTTTCAGCAAGTTTTTCATCTTTTACAACTTCCAAAGCTGCAATTGCAACTTTTGCTGCCAAAGGATTTCCGCCGAAAGTTGAACCGTGTTCGCCCGGTTTTATTGTAAGCATAATTTCATCATCGGCTAAAACTGCGGAAATAGGCATTGTTCCGGCTGAAAGTGCTTTTCCTAAAATCAAAATATCAGGACGAACTCCTTCATGATCGCAAGCTAATAATTTACCGGTTCTTGCAATTCCTGTTTGAACTTCATCTGCAATGAATAAAACATTTTTAGCTTTACACATTTCGTAAGCTTTTTTCAAATATCCTTCATCCGGAACGAAAACGCCCGCTTCACCTTGAATCGGTTCAACCAAAAATCCAGCAACATTTTCATCTTTTAAAGCTTCTTCCAAAGCAGAAAGATCATTATAAGGAATTCTTATAAATCCGGGTGTGTAAGGTCCAAATCCTGCATAAGAATCAGGATCAGATGACATAGAAACTATTGTAATTGTTCTTCCGTGGAAGTTGCCATCGCACACAATTATTTTTGCTTCGCCATCTTTAATACCTTTTTTATTGTAAGCCCATTTACGGCAAAGTTTCAAAGCAGTTTCATCGGCTTCAGCGCCTGAGTTCATAGGTAAAACTTTTTCATAACCGAAATATTCAGTAATGTATTTTTCGTAAGGTCCTAATTGATTATTATAAAAAGCGCGTGAAGTTAAAGTTAAGGTTTTTGCCTGCTCAACCAAAACATCAATAATTTTAGGATGGCAATGACCTTGATTTACAGCAGAATAAGCTGAAAGAAAATCGTAATATTTTTTGCCTTCAACATCCCAAAGGAAAATTCCTTCGCCTTTTGCTAAAACTACCGGAAGCGGATGATAATTATGAGCGCCGTATTGCGCTTCTAATTCCATATAATCTTTGCTTGTCATGTGAAACCTTATAATGTTTGTAAATAAATTCATTGACATCAAATTTATGAAATATTTTTCTCACTTTCTAACATAAAGCATTTATCCATAACGATTTATCAAAATGAAACTTCTTTTATCAACTAAGATTAATTTCTTTTCCTTTTGATATGCTTTTTGTGAATCTTTAATAAAATCATTATTTTGCGGTTTAAAAAATAAAGTCATGGACGTAAAAACATTTTCCTTTTCAGTAAAAACAAAAGGCTTTAACGACATAATTGACATAACCGAAAACGTAAGTCAGCAAATTTCGGAGTCAGGAATTACTGAAGGAAGTGCTTTGGTATTTGTCGGCGGGGCAACTGCCGGAATTACAACCATTGAATTTGAACCCGGATTGCTAAAAGATTATCCCGAATTTTTTGAAAAGATAATTCCTTCAAATAAAAATTATCATCACGATAAAACCTGGCACGATGGAAACGGATTTTCGCACATCAGGGCAGCATTGCAAGGTGCATCTTTTACAGTTCCGTTTTTAAATAAAAAACTTTTGCTTGGAACTTGGCAACAAATTATTCTGGTTGATTTTGATAATTCACCACGCACCAGGGAAGTAATTGTTCAGTTAACCGGAAAATAAATTTTTCGATAATAAAAAGAATATTTTTAATTTAGAGGACCCTATGAAAATCAAATTACTGTTGTTAAGCATTTTTGCATTTACGCAAATTGCTTTGGGACAAGTCGTTACAACTGAGCCGGCATTACCTACGGAAAAAGATTCAATCGTAGTGTATTTTCATGCCGATCAAAGCAGTGCAGCTTTAAAAAATTACACCGGAGAAGTTTATGCGCATACCGGAGTTTATACGAGTAAAAGTCCGAATACTTGGGCGCATGTAATTGGTGCTTGGGGAAATAATTCTACTCAACCAAAATTAACACGCATTGATGCTGTAACATATAAGTTGGAAATTGGTGATCCCCGGAAGTTTTATAATATAACCGATGCTGCGGAACATATTACAAGTATGAATTTTGTATTTCGTGCATCTACAGGCTCACCACAATCGGAAGATGTGCTTGTACCGGTTTATGATCCGGGCTTGAATGTTTCATTTGTTTTGCCAAATACATCTCCAATAATAGTACATCAAAATGACACAATTAAAATTAAAGCAGTTGCTTCAGAAGAATCAAATATGTGGCTGCTTATAAATGGAGTTGGTGTTGCAGATGTAACTGACGACACTTTGGATTATACTTTTGTTGCAAGTGAAATAGGAAAATTCGATGCAATGGTATATGCAGATAATAATACTGATCCAGCTGTATCTGATACATTTTTCTTTGTTTCAAAAGGGGATGTTGCAGTTGCTCCTATTCCGAGTGGAACAAAAGATGGGATTAATTATATTGATAACAGGACTGCAGTGTTGGTACTTTACGCTCCGCAAAAAGAATTTGTTTATTTATTAGGAGATTTTAATAATTGGGATATTGAACCAAGTTACGAAATGAATATTACTCCGGATAGTACAAGATTCTGGATTAGACTTTCAAATTTAAATCCTCAAACTGAATACGCATTTCAATATTTAGTTGATGGCGAAATTAGAATTGCTGATCCTTACACAGAAAAAGTTCTCGATCCTTGGAACGATAAATGGATTTCAAGTTCAACCTATCCTAATTTAATACCATACCCAACCGGTAAAACAGAAAATATAGTTTCGGTTTTGCAAATTCAAAAACCCGAATATTCATGGCAAGTTGAAAATTTTGAAAAACCCGAAAAAGAAAATCTGATAATATATGAATTATTGGTTCGCGATTTTCTTTCAACACATGATTTCAAAACTTTAAAAGATACTTTAAGTTATCTGAAAAAATTAGGCGTAAACGCAATCGAACTTATGCCCGTAAATGAATTTGAAGGAAATGAAAGTTGGGGATATAATCCTTCTTTTTATTTTGCCGTTGATAAATATTACGGAACAAAAAATGATTTCAAAGCTTTTGTTGATGAAGCGCATAAAAACGGAATAGCAGTAATTATTGATATGGTTTTAAATCACTCATTCGGGCAATCGCCAATGGTAAGATTGTATTGGGATGGAAGCAAACCCGCTGCAAACAGTCCTTGGTTTAATCAAACTCCAAAACATGATTACAATGTTGGATTTGATTTTAATCATGAAAGTCAGGCTACACGTGAATTTTCAAAACGCGTAATGGAATTTTGGCTGAACGAATTCAAAATTGATGGATACAGATTTGATCTTTCAAAAGGATTTACCCAAAAGCAAACATTAGGAAATGTTGGACTTTGGGGACAATACGATCAATCAAGAATTGATATTTGGGATGATTATTCAAAACATATTTGGAGTGTTGATTCTTCCGCTTATGTAATTTTGGAACATTTTGCTGATAACAATGAAGAAAAAAAACTTTCTTCAATGGGAATGATGCTTTGGGGAAATGAAAATCATGACTATAATCAAGCAACAATGGGGCATCCCGTAGGACCTCCTGGAACCGATTGGACTTGGAATTTTTCCGGAATTTCTTATAAATCAAGAGGATGGGCAGAACCAAATTTGGTTGGTTTTATGGAAAGTCATGATGAAGAAAGATTGATGCACAAAAATATTGAATTCGGTAATAGCTCAAATCCCGAACATAATGTTAAGGATACAAGCATTTCAATTCAAAGAATCAAACTTGCTTCAGCATTCTTCTTTACAGTTCCCGGACCAAAAATGATCTGGCAATTCGGTGAACTCGGTTACGATTATTCAATTGACTTTAACGGAAGAGTTGGAAATAAACCGGTCCGTTGGGATTATCTAAATCAGCCAAACAGAGTAAAACTTTACAAAACAATGGCTGCAATTTTAAAATTAAGAAATGAAAATCCTGAAGTTTTCAGCAGTAATACTTTTGTAACATCGCTTGCAGGCGCAACAAAAAGAATTACAATTACTCATAGCAAAATGCATGTAAACATAATTGGAAATTTTGATGTTACTGCAAAATCAATGTCAGCTCAATTTCCAAGTACCGGAATGTGGTACAATTATTTTTCAGGCGATTCATTAGAAGTTTCAAATACAACAATGTCAATAGAACTTCAACCTGGTGAATTTCATATTTACACAACCGTAAAACAGGAAACTCCCGCAGCTGATATATTAACTGATGTTCAATCAGAAGAAAATGAAATAGCTGAAATTACTACTTACGAACTTTTACAAAATTATCCGAATCCTTTTAATCCGGCAACAACAATTAATTATCAAATTCCTGAAGCCGGAAAAGTTACTTTGAAAATTTATAACATTCTTGGAAAAGAAATTGCTACTTTGGTAAATGAAATTCAATCAGCAGGTAATTATAAAGTTAATTTTAACGCATCAAATTTACCGAGCGGAGTTTACTTCTACAAAATTGATGCAGGAAAATTTTCAAATACTAGAAAAATGATGCTGGTTAAGTAATGCTAAAGTGTCATTCCGGCTTGTCCGGAATCTGACATGATCATATAATTAATTCACTTTAATTAAAATTGTAAATCCCTTATATTCTAAAAAAGTATAAGGGATTTTTTTATGAAAAATCATTTTTTGAAATTATTCAAATACAACGAATGGGCAAACAACAGAATAATCGAAAGCATTTTAACTCTTGAAGAAATAAAAAACAATTACGTTAAAGCACTAAGCCATTTGATCGCCGTGCAAAAATTGTGGTATGATAGAGTTCAAGGAGCAAAAATAATTAATGAAATAATTGAAATTGATTCGATAGAAGGCTGCATAACTTTATCAAAAGAAAGCAGTTTAATTTGGCTGAAATTCATTGAAAACAGAAATGATGAAGATTTTTCAAAAATGATTTCGTATAAAGATACAAAAGGGAATGACCACGAAAATTCATTGACTGATATTTTAACGCACCTGATCAACCATTCAACATATCATCGCGCGCAAATTGTAATAATGCTAAAAAATGAAGTTGAAAAAATTCCCGTTACGGATTATATAATTTATGTGAGAAATAATTCAATCTGAAATTCGCAAATAAAATTTTAAATGATGAAGAAAATTATTTGAAATAAAATTCTGGATGATCAGGTTAATTTCGACCGGAATCAGACGAGTTTATCTTAATTTTAATTTGGAAGTTTCCGCAAGAATAATTGCAGCGGCAGATGCTACATTTAATGATTCTGCATTTCCAAATTTCGGAATGGTAATTTTTCTAGCAATAATTTTTAATAATTCTTTGCTCGGTCCGTTTGCTTCATTGCAAAAAACCAAAATTGATTTTTTTATATTTGAGTTGGAAAATTCAAAAATATTTTCGCCTTCAATATCCGCGCACAAAATCGAAAAATCTTTTTTTTGAAAATCTTTTAAATCATTAATGAAATCATTTGTTTCAAAAATATTTAAATGAAAAATTGAACCCATGCTTGCGCGAATCACTTTCGGATTAAAAAGTTCAACGGAATTTTCGCTAAGCAAAATTTGATTGAAGCCGAACCAATCGCAAGTTCTGATTATCGTTCCCAAATTTCCGGGATCCGAAATATTTTCTAAAGCAATTATTAATTTTGAATTTTCACTTACAAATTTGCGGGAAGGAATTTTTACGATTGCTGCAATTCCCTGCGGATTTTCGGTATCGGTCAATTTCAAAAAATCTTTATTGTGCAAAACATCAATTTGAAAACCGGAAATATCTTTTAAAAAATCATTTTGGCTTTCACTGAAAAAAGTAGAAACAAAAATCCGTTCGATAGAAAAATTGCTGTTGATGGCTTCTTCAACAAGTTTTTTTCCTTCAACAATAAATCTATTTTCTTCTTTACGGTATTTTTTTTGAAGAAGTGATGAATAATATTTTAGATCGGATTTTGTAATCATTAAATCAGCGGATCATAATTAAAGGATTCGTTATTTGCTTCACCACGTGAAAGATCTTTCAGATAACTCCAGTTGTAAACTCCGGTTTTATGCCCGTCTTTCCAAATAACTTTAATTGCGTAATTCCCGATCATTTCGATGTTTTCGATTTTGTACATTTGTGGATCGGTTGATAAAAGCTTCGGGGGACGAATTGTTTTTAGTAGAATTGTTTCACCTTTGCAACCGGCGCAGGGACATTCATCACGTAAATACTTAAGTGAAATTGAATCAGAAGATTCGTCATCCCAAGTAATATTCAATTTATCGTTTTTAATATTGATTTTAGTCGGGTACATTTTAAAATAATTTTAATGAATAAGGAAAAATAAAAAATTAATTTAAGTTAAGAAAGGAAAAGACTTGATTTGGAAATAAAAAGTTAGTAAATTTGAATTCTTAAAATGCTGGTGTAGCTCAATTGGCAGAGCAGCTGATTTGTAATCAGCAGGTTGCGGGTTCGAGTCCCATCACCAGCTCAATGAAACCCCGAAAATTAAACGTTTTCGGGGTTTTTTGTTTTAAATTTGAAGCTCTTTTTTGCCATAATATATTTTTCAGGCATTATTTTAGTGTTATTTCGAGTGAGTTTCGAGTGAGTTCATACTAAGAGACCTTATACTTATATCAAGATCTTTCTTCATAGCTTTGCGGTCAATCTTTGTATAATAAGTTTTTGTTGTTTTTAAATCTTCATGACGCATATATTCCATTAAGGAAAAGGGTCTTGCTCCTGAATTTGCAAGCTGGCTTCCGCGAGTTTTTCTCAAGTATTTTAATCCGTAAAACTTCATTGGAGTAGGAAGTATTTTCTCAATTTCCTTATCTGTTAAAACTATTCCATTTTTCAGATTTTCTTTTTTCAGTTCACTTCTTTTTGAATCGAGAAGTCTTTTCTGCCACTTTTCAAATTTCCCGATTACAGCATACTGATTTTTATATCCGAAGATCTCACCGGATTCTTCGGGTTTAATTTCGCTTGTAAAGAACTCAAGCACGTCATCAAGCATCGGAATAACGTCAAACCGCTTTCTTTTGTTGTTCCATATTTTTATTTCTTCTTCCTTAAAGTTAAACCACTCCCATTTTAAGTAATTTGCCTCGTATGGTCTTAACGCCAGCAAATAAGTGAGTTTGTAGTAAAAATATTGTTTGAAGAAAGATTTCTTTACAAAAGAAAATATCTCTTCAAGATAATCCAAAGGAATAACTTCAGGAGGAATTTTTTGCGGCTTTATGTTTTCAATTATGTTCTCTTTTAAATAGCCGTATTTTACGCAATACTCAAAAATGCTTGAAAGCTGTCTTGAATGAATTGCTTGAGTGTTCTGAGAATGCTTCTTTTCATTAGACATAAACAGCTTGAATTTCGCCCAGTCCTGTTTTGAATACGTTACAATAGGTCTATCGCCTAAAGCCTCGATCCAAAGCTTAGCGCTTCCATTGTAGTGCCGTATAGTCACATCTGATAACTCTTTCATGGAATAACACTCCGGAAGTACTTTGCTGAACATAACACTGCCGGGTAAGGGAATATCGATCTCTCTGCCTAAGCCCAAGTCCATTTCATATAGGCGTTTTCTGGCCTTCTGTTCGGCTTCTTTTTTGTTTTTAGTCTTAAGGGATTCTTTTACAGAATATCCTCTTTCCTTATCATAGTAGCTTAACTTATAGTAGCCCGACTTTTTATCCAGTATAACTGTTGCCATAGTTAATTTGTTTTATTCTTAAATCTTCTAATTTAGTGATTGCATAAAAATAAAAAAGGCTGAAATAACTTTCAGCCTAAAAATTCAGAAAATATAAAATTATTTGATAATTGAAAACTTAGAAAATCGACTACATTTATCAATTAGCTTTTCAATCTTTTGATTTGCTGTTTAAGTGTAATTTTATTGATAATATTTTTATAGTATCTGGAGAATCTATTTTGGTAATGATCCCCTAAAAAATAGGTTTGCCCCTATACTTTCATCAAAAGCCATAAAAAATATTGTACTGTCAAATATCACTGAACCGGTAATATAAGTCGTATTTTTATTAAATCTGTATATGTATTTTTCATCAACGCCATTAAAATGAATTATTCCATCTTTTGCTGGAATGAAAATATCCTTCTTATTTCTTCCGACGATATTAACTAAAACATCTGAATTATGAATTTGGTAAAATAATTGAAATTTTTCATTTTCATAACTGTATATATTCAGTCCAATTATAAAATACATTTTACCGTTTATTACTTCTATATTAGAAAATTGCTTCAAAGATGTATTGCCTGAATATATTTTTCTCAAATTATTTCCATGATACTCAAAAATCATAACAGAATCATCTGAAGTCCTATTGAATTGAGTGCCTTGAATGTAATATTTTGAGCTCTCTTTTGTAGCTCTACGTATTTTTGAAAAAGAGCATTTAATCTTAGGTATAGTAATCTCTTTCCAGATCTTCCCATCAAAATGAAACAATACACCATTGTAACTAGTATCAATGCTTGCAAATCCTACTGCATAAATGTTGTCTTCAGAATCTCCCCATATATTCTCTAATACAGAATAATTATATTTATCTAAACTATACTCAAAGAATTTATTCCAAGAACTTCCATCATAATGCCAAATGCTCCTATTATTACTACCAAGCCAAATATCATTACTTTTTATTCCAAAAACTGATTTGGGTAATATTGGTCTTGCTATTCCATCATTGCTCCATTTTTTTCCATCAAAATGGTAAATTGTCTTATCTAAGTCATTACCTGAACCGACAGCCCAAACATCATTAGGTGAAATTCCACAAATCCTCGTAAAGGTTGTACCCGTAACTTTTACAGTATCAATTTCCCAAGTGTAATCACGACTTCCGGGAGTAGAATTATCCACTTCTATCGGATCTGTTACTTTATCTTTACATGAGGAAATGAAAATAATTAAAAGGAAAAAGGGGAGTAGTTTATTCATTATGCTTATTCATTAACTTCTTGAATTCTTGTAACTTTCATGAAGTCTGGCCCGAAATCAACCGGGTAACCTTCAACTTTCTCTCCAAAAACTATAACCGTTTTACCTTCATAATCATCCAAATTTATCTTTGAACTCTCTAAGGCATATTTGATTTTACCTTCATTATCTCTCAAAATATGACTCCCATACATCCATACTGAAGCTTCAAGTTTTGATAGCTTGCCAGTTGAGGAAACTGATTCTTCAGATTCTAAAAGATCGCATGAAGATAAAATCAGAGTTGTAAAAAGCAGTATTAAAATAAAAAACATTTTTTTCATTTTGAATCCCTTATACTAATTGAAAATTTCCGGCTAGAATAAATTAACTGTTGCATCTCAATAATCCAATAATTAAGGGTATATAATTGTTGGAGCGTTCTTGCAATAAAGAATCAGAATCGTATCTTGTACATTTATCTCAACTAAGTATTTGCCTGAATCTGCTTTAAGTTTCTCTGTTCCGCACCAGTAACTTCTGTAGTGATTTGAAACTTGTCTTCCATCAATATCCGCTGAAGCATCTTCATCCGGACGGCCTGAATCAAAACGAAAAGTATCAAAAGCAAAATAATTTGTTGATGTATTACTTTTAATATTTCCTAGAATTCTGTCAGAGATAGTAAAGTTCTTAAGTTCATACCCGGAATTATTCTGAAAACTTACTTGAAGCTTGGATTCAACCGGATCCTGTGCTACCGGATTATTGCATGCACAAAATAAAAACGAAAGGAAAAACAAAAACGATAATTTCTTTTTCATATTCTCTTTCTCTCCTTGTGAATTGAAATTCTTATAAACAAAGCTTATATGATATTTAGAAAAAAGAAAACGGAAGTTAAAACTAGCTGCCTCTAACATTGAATGGTTTTAATATATCTAGTTACAAATATTAATTGATAAATTGGGATTATTGTAATAATAATTTTTAATTATAGTTTCAGTTTGCGGGTCAGTTGAACAAGAAGAGCAACCGCCATTGGTATTTTTAGTATATGTTCCGAAGATTTTTTCTAATTTATCCTCTTCTATTTTAATTCCAGAACTAAACATAATAGTACTTTCAAATTGATTGAAATAACCTACTTTAATAGAATCATAAAACAAATGGCTATTTACAAGCAGTTGAAAATTTCCTTCGCTGCTTACCTTGCTGATAGAATAATTTACTCCTAGTTCTTTATTACCTGTAACAACTGAATAAACGGAATCGCCTTTCATCTTTGCATAAAACAATACCGAAAAATTTGATTTATCATTTAAGGTATCGCAAACTAAACTCCCAGAAATAGAATATCTGTAAAATGGGGGAGGGAGCGGTTCTGTTCCGAAGTTAATTCCGAATAGAATGAATAATAGTAAAATACCAGTAGTATTTTTCATATTTTTAATTGTTCATTTTACTTAATTATTATAGTAATGGTAATCCCATATAGCGCCCTTGGGTTCAATATTGGAATAGTAATAATGTCTCTTTATATAAAGAAAAGAAGAATCTCTATTTACTTCATTATTTTTAATCATTACAACCTGTTTATTCCAGCCTTTTTTCAAATTTAAATTGTATTCATAAGTATAATTCCCTTTTGTATTAAAATATTTGTCATAATAATTATTTTCAATCAAACCGCTAAGGTTAACATCTTTATTCACATATATGTATTCAGCGTAAAAATCTCCGGCTTTAATTGAATCTGCTGAATAATAGTACCAATCATTGAAATTCCTTCTATTTATACGTCCTTTAGGATAGTGTGAGGTATCACTATTATTGGTTATAACTAAATGGCCCCATACTTGCCTTGCTGTTGAATCACTGCACTTGAATGTATTTCTAACTCTAATTGATTCCTCTGAGAAACGCGGATATGCAGGATTCATAAACATTTTTTGACCTGGAACATCAAGATTTCCTAGGAAGAAATTTCCATTACTATCAATAGGGGAGATAGAATAAATTTTATCGCTATTCCAAATTTCGTATGCACCTAATAGCATTACACTTTTACCACTTCCATATTCCCATCTATTCAATTTACCGTAAATAAAATCTACTGAACTAGTTCCATCCATACTCTCTACAGGATTATTTTCATTACATGAAAAGATAAAAAATGATAGAAATAGGAATGAAATGATGTGTGAAATTTTCATGATGACCTCTTTGTGGCAGTTAACAGCAATAGATCTAGAATTATAAATTTGAAAATTATTATTTGTATGTTTTAATTTAAGAGGAATTATTTGGCTATTGGGTTGAACTGTTGGTTATACGTTTTTACCTTTAAATAGTTTAAGTAACCGCTAAGTACGAGCCCTATATTCTTTGTCTGATTATATTGCAATTGAAGATTTCTTTTGAAATAAAATTAACTCATTTTGGTTTAGTTTGTGACCAGTGAGAACTTATTAGCTTCCAATCACCTTCAATAAGTTTGTATACTTCAGTTGTATTAAAATATTCTTTGCTTCCGTCCTTTATAAATCCAATAAAGTTGAAAGTTAGAATCCCAACATCGCCATGCAATTGAACCTGTGGATTAAGCAATTGATAATCAGGGAAGCTGAATGTTCCGTTAAAAGCGGAAATCCAGTCATAAAAATCTTTTTTACCTGTACAGCGTTTCTCCAATCCTGGATCAAAATAGGTTATTTCTTCGGCTGCGGCTTCAATGAATCCGAATGTATCTCCGGTTATCCAACGGTCTAGAAATGCTTTTTCTTTCTCAATTATTAGTTCTTGTGGTGTCATTTTTGTTGAATCTCCTTTGGAATAATTGAAATCAGGATTACTTGCTTTAAGTATTGTTGAAGAAATTACGAACATAAAAATTAGAGATATTTTTTAATAAACATAACTATCTCCAAATTTTTAATAGGTATAATATTGACTCTCTTGTTGCCTTATACTTCAATATTGTGTCTATCAAAAATAATCCTCTTTTTTCAAAGTGTATAACTGCAGGTTAGCTGTTTTCAAATAGAAGTTTAAGAAATTGTGTAAGATTTTAACCCTAGATGTTTTTCAAAGGGTATAAAATCTTTATTATTATGAAGTAAGACAATATCATTTTCAATACAAATAGTTGCAATAATAGCCTATTAAATTTGGCTGTCGGGTTGAACTTCTTAGTTGTGTTGATTTATCGAAGATATTTATAACAATCGGTTTTTTCTATAAGAATTCTTAATTGATATTTTACCATCCTTAAAGGTAAATAAATCGCATCCGGTAACTTCAACCTTAGTTCCGTCTGATTTAGTGCCTGTAAAAATCCATTCAGAAAAACCTCTGTTTCCTAAAATGAAATGTTTTGCATTACCCCAATGAGCATCAGGAAACGTTGCAAATACATTTTCAAATGCTTTCTTAACTTTTTCTTGCCCTGTAAATTTTTCTCCGTCAAAATCCGGTCCGGCTGAAGCTTCAAAGACACAATCATCAGTCATATGATCCATTATTGTCTTTAGATCATGAGCATTAAATGCATCAGCAAAAGATTGAAGAAAATCTTCGGTAACATCTTTATTTGATTCTGACATAATTAAAACTTGGTAAAAAAAATATTAAAACTCTTTTTTCATTTTCAGTTTATTTTGATTAAAGTATAAATAAAATCCAAGCTAAATATTTGTACATAGACTTAACATTTCTATAATTTAACTGCTTGACTTTATTAGATTAAAGTCTTCCAATTTAGTAAAATACTCTATTGATAATACTAATAACATTGAACAAACAAAGGATACCTTCTGCATTACAGCCAACAAACCCCAATTGCCTGAACCATATAAAAAAAGAGTATAGTAAAAGATCAAGAAACAAATAACGCAGGAGAATTTAAGAAATAGAAACTTTGTCTTAAAAATAGACACGGTAATATAAAACAGACCTAATAATGAAAGAGTGCTCGATACTATTATCATTAAATCATGTAAAGATGTTACAATTAAGAAAGTAAATAGAATGTTGGCTGCACCTATAGATTTTAAGACAATGCTAAAATGTCTTAAAGGCATTTTCCTTGATGTGTTAATGAAAAACACTCCGTAACCAATTGAATGAAAAGCCATCCCGATAAGTGCCCAAATTCTGGAAGTGTTCTCTGAACCATTTATCGCCTTTGCTGCAAACAAATTGCTGAAAAAATTTTTTGACCAGTCAAACCCCGAAGAGTTATTGTTAAATAATGAGCCTCCGGGATAAACCAATGTTGCTAATATCATTAAGATAACAGAAATGACAATGCATATTAAAACCGAGTATTTCTTAATCATTTGTCCCATAGTTATATTTTCTATATATCGCTTAATATTGATGATAATAGCCTGCTATTTAATTTATACTATTTAATGCAAATAGTCTAAAAATTATTATAATCGGAATTATTGGTGTTTCATGCTGAGTTATAAAGGTTAGCAGTTATCCTCAATCGATTTAGAATTATAAATTTGAAAAGTATTATTTGCAGATTTGTTCTAAAAGAAGTTGTGGCTATCGAATTAAATTTATGGTTAGGTGAATTAAATTGATTCCTTAATAATCATTACTTTAAGTCTTTTTTAAGATAAATCATATCAACAAGTTGTATGTCGCCATCGAACATAGGATGATCATAATTGTCTATAAAAAAATTCTTCACTCGATGTGACTTTTCAAATCCGCAACTTTCATAAAACGATATGATCGTTGGCGTTTCGCCAGTTCCTACAAACATTGTTTTATAGTTGTTTTTGTAGAAATCAGAAATAAAATTTATCAATGCTCTACCGTATCCTTTGCCTTGATATTTCTCGTATGTAGCTATGTTTTTCAACTCGCAAGTTTCACTATTTATAGGCACTACAACGCAAACACTTTTCAAATCATCGTCATATAAAGCAAACAAGTCTCCACTCGGTAAATACTTGTCAATCATATTTTCCTGCTCGTCTGCCAACAACAATAAGTCAAGGAACTGTTTTTTGTTTTCGATAATCTTTTCTATTTTCATTACTTTATCACTTTTTCAAAAATACTCGTTAAAAAAGTTTTATCAACAGTCAAAAAGAAAGTCGAAAGTGAATTATTTCGTTCAGACTCATTTCAATATTTTTATTCTTTATTGTATATTACTGGAGTTTTATGCTTCCACTTTTCCCATAGTTCATCATTTGTAATTAACTCTGCCATAAAATGACTTACGTTTATTCTGCTTGTTTTACCAGAATTAAAAATTGGACTCCGTACTTTTT
Organism: uncultured Melioribacteraceae bacterium; assembly: GCA_965365345.1. Taxonomy (GTDB): domain Bacteria; phylum Bacteroidota; class Ignavibacteria; order Ignavibacteriales; family SURF-24; genus CBDUBH01. Next base: position 24,098 of record CBDUBH010000015.1, on the reverse strand, counting down.
GGTTATGTATTTCATATTCACTTACACTTTCTTCATTGGTAAGCGAATCTGGGCGAACGGATACCCAATCAACATTACTATTTGAACCTAACTTGTAAACAAGATAATCAGCAGCAATCATATTATCTCTGTGTGGAGGCAAGAGTATATTTAACAGTGAAAATATTATCTTTTCTCCAAATGTGTTTTTCTCTTCTATCTTTTTATTTGTGTATGCTGTTGTACTCATCAGAACAAGCTTTATATTTAGGTTTAATGCTTGTATGGTTTTGATTATCTTTTTTACAGTATTACTGACTAGTCTGTAAGGAGGGCCATAAATACCTTTGAAACTTATATTGTGACCAAGACATAAGATAACTGAATCACAATCTTTTATAAGCTCTTTAATCTCTACAATATCAAAATCATTTATATTTCCTCTTATTACCTCAACTTTTGGAGCTTCTAAAACATTACTGTTAATATTAGCTGATTCTCTTACAACTATCCTAACTTGAATCTCTTTCTTTATAAGATTTTCAACTACTAATTTACCAGTTGCTCCGCTTGCACCTAAAACCAATACTTTCACATTTTTTCTCACGTTTGAATAAAATAAATTTAATATCTGTTGTGACTTGCAATTTCAAGGATGCAGCGGAAAACTATTAAGTAAATAAATTTCTATTTTTATTCAAGAAAAGATTTACTTTTCTTTTGTTTCTTTATTTTTCTTGGAATTAAAGTATGTCAATGAAATAGCTACTACAAATCCCATTGCAATCCAAGGCAAAGCAGCTTCAAAAAAATCTTGCATTAGAATGTTCTCCTTTTAATGTTATATATTTCTTTTGCGTGATAACGACTTGAATTTACCCGCAACCAAAACTTTGTTGATTAATTTTTGTAAATGATAATTTTAAATTTTGCAGTAACCGAAATTAGCCTATTAAATTTAGCTGTCGGGTTGAACTGCTGGTTAGGTTACTAAAATTTAATAAAAGCACTATTTATACTTAGGATTAATAATGTGTCCATCAATGCTTAACTCAAATAGAAAATCCTCTTTCCGCCAGTTTTTAATATGATTATTTAAAGTCTCAAATAATTGTTGATATGATTTTTTATATTCATTATAAGTTAGCTGATGATTATCCATTAATGTTGTATAATATTTCTTTTGTGAAGGAGTCATTAAATTTATTGAGTTGGATAGTTCTTTTAAAAACCAATCAAAAGTGAACAAAGAATCAAATTTTACATAAAGTTCTTTTGAAATGTAATTATTGGCTATTGTTTGATTTATTTGATCAAGATAAGTAAGATATTGCTTTATAGATGAATATAGTATTTCAAAGATTCGTTCATCATCAATTCCAGAATCTATAGCTATTGCTTTCATCGTAATTATACTCATAATATAATGAGGTTCCATTTTAGCAAGTTGGTAATCCTTATTATTTTTTTTATGTAAAACATAGTATTCGTACATATCCGACCAGCCAGTAAGAAAAACAGTAGAAGGGTCATTAACAAATTTTAGGTGATGATTACTTGAAAAAAAATTTCCAACAGCATATGAAAGTCCAGCTCTTTCATAAAATGAAAATCCATTTTCTTTCCATATAGTATTTAGTAAACAAAAATTTACATCAAATAATAGTGGTGAATCAGTATAAAAATATTTAGAAGAGTTTGGATAAATTTGTTTTAAATCTGAAAATACATTATGAGAAAGATTTAAATTGAGCATAGAATTTTTTCTATATTTATTTATCATTCGAGAAAGATTTAAATTGAGCATAGAATATTTCCTATATTTGGCTATGATAATTGAATTTGTAACCTAACGGCTTGCAGTTAACCCGCAGCCAAAATTTATTTGTAAATATTTATTAAAAGTAAAATTTAAATTGTTGAACAACTAAAATTACGCAATTAAATTTGGCTGTCGGGTTGAACTGCTGGTTAGATATTGATAAAATTAAAGATTATAAGATTCTAATGACTTATTTAATAGCATTAAAAATTTATTATTAACGGAATTAATTGTTTCAGCATGAGCTTCTACTACGCTGCCACCTTTAGCTTCATCTTGTGATGTTGCTGTTATTAATTTAGTTTGGGGTTCTTCACCTTCTTTGTTGATTGTAACTAAGACTTTTAGTTTGGCGCCAGTAACTACACGTTGTTTTACTTCACCCAGTGCTTTTAAAAACTGCATACCCCCACTGTCTGGATTAAATTCTTCAATATCGAATGATTTCAGTTCTAATTTAATTTTAATGGGAGCATTATCACTAAGATTCATGAACTTATTTGACATAAACTCTTTTGTCATGCGTTGAAGATTATATGATTCATCTAAATTATATCCCATATGTGAAGATCTTATAGATTCATAATCTTTATTGTATGGCTTAATTTTTTCTTCGCGAGGCAATTCAGAGGTAAATTCCCATGAAACTAAATCTTTATTATTAGTTTCTGTGCCAAATGAAACTAGATCATTTGTTGTTGTACTCAGTTGAATAGTATGTGAACATCCCCCTAATATAAAACTCGATAAAATAACTGCAAAAATGAAAATTCTCATTGTAAAATCTCCAAATTAGTTTTTAAATTTGATTAATTAAAATTGAACATATTGTTTATTTTAAAATATATCCTCCCCAAAATTTATTATTTGTAAATACCTAAAGGCTCGCAATTAAGCTGCAACTGAACGTAGAACTGCAAATTTTGATTTGTTAATTAATTATAAATTCTTTTAAATAAAAAATTACTTCTCTTTTACTTTCAGGTCTTTTTGACATTTCAACTTTTATTAAACCGATATTTTTAGCGTAGTAATTAAATTTATATGCAATAAAAGAACCATCAATAATTTTTTCTTGAATTTCGACAATATCTTTGAAAGTACCATAAGGTGTAATTACTGATTTATGTTTTTTAATAACTTTGCATTCATATTTTTTGCCGTTTAAGTCATAATCCCAAGATTGATTTACGGCGAGAGGAATTTTAAGTTTTATGGGTTTTGAAAAGTATTCTTTTAGTTTGTCATCATAAATCCCTTGACTGGCTGAAATTAGCAACATATTATTTTGAAATTCATAAACTTCTATATTCTTTATAGGGGATAAATTGCTTATATAATTATTTAGACTAATAATATATTTTTCATTAGAATATTCATCTACTGAAATTTTTTGAGAAAAATCATTTGTGGGATTAGTAAATTCCCAAATATTTCCAACCTTTATTGGAAAATAACTGAAATCACTTTCTTGATTGGAGTTTTGCCCAACTAGTAACACTGGAATAAATAAAATAAATAAGAAATACTTCATTTTTACCTCAATTAGACAAATAATAATTTGAATACTTTTCTAATAATTGATTTAATAAAAAATCTGTTTCTTTATCTTTTTTAAGTTCAACTTCATATTTCCATTTTTTTATTAATCTTATTGCATCAAATCTGTAAATAGAATTTTCATCTGTTTCTTCAAATATTTTCGCTAACTCTTGTATTGTTTTTAATTCTAGAATATATGTCATAACACTCCTACTAATATTTTAAACATCTAATGGCCGCAGTTGTCCTCAGCATTAATTTTAAATAGATTATTGTTTACTTTATTTACTTAACTAACTCTTATTTCAATTTAAGCACTGCCTAATTTTTTCTTTATCTTTTTCTCACCTTTATAGATAATCTCTTCATCACAGATCTTATCATGTTCTGAGAAATCTTTATCTGACAATTTAATTTTTATTTTATCACCGGATTTAATTTTTACGTTTTGTAAAGTAGCGCTTGTAGTAAAGTTGTTTTCTTCACCTGAGACATCTACTGTTTCATCATTTACTTTGATTTCTCCCATAATATCCGGCCCGCCGCTCATATCCCATTTACGGCTATCCGGTTTTAACATATCAACTTTAATTTCAAAGTTTATGTTTTTAAGTCTGTTGCTTTCAGCTTCAACTTTTTCTTTTTCTTCTAATTCTTTCTTTAATGCTTCAACTTCTTCAGAAAGCTTTTGCTTTTCTGCTTCTTCTTCAGTTTTCTCTTTCTCCAACATCTGAACTTTTAAGATTTCATTTTCTTTTTTCATCTTTTCTAATTCATCGTTTTGAGAGTTACAGCCGATTACTGAAGTAAAAATAATTGAACCAATTAAAGTAAGTTTAGATATGTTATTCATCAGAACCCCAAAGTTTATTATTAAGAAATGTTTGATTTGAATGTATTTTGAATTAGCGGTAAATCCGCTGAATGTTTTTTGTTTAATTGTAAAAAGATGAGGGTGAATTATTTTTTTGAAATAGCAACTATTCAAAAAGTACAGCTTATATTTAATTTTACTTGCTAGCCAATTCATCTAAATTATTAGAGGTTTTATTGTCCGGATTAGATTTTAAATATTTCTTTCCGTTCGACATTCTTACAGTATGCGCATTTTCTATTTGATCATTATTAGCCATCTTAATTGCCTTCTTAATTGGTGTAAAGTTTTTATTTCCGCTAAACTTAACTGAAGTAGTATTACCTTTTGAATCCTTTTTAGTTTCAACTATTTTCTTTGACATCTGACCTCCAATTTTATTAATATTAAAGCAATAACCGAAAAATTGGTTTGTATGCAGCTTGATTTTGGAATTAAATTCCCTCATCTATGATAATTTACGTAATCTTTCAGAATTTAAAGAAGAAATATTTTAGGGGGATGCAGATTTTAATTAATTAGAATTTTAACACTAACATGCCGTCACCTTAAGCAACTTGTTATATAAGCTTTTATTTTAGACTGTCTATTTTGATTTTCATCGAATCTCTCATTAAAATCTGATGATTTTCATTATTTATATATATGCGATTGTACTTATCTTGAGTTTTTTTATTATTAGCTTTACCATTTACCAGCATTAATGAAGGTGGTAATAAAAGCGCTACAACGACTGTAATCATAAAACTAAATTTAAAATACCAATGTGAGAACCGAAGATATGTAGTTTTAACATTATTAAGGTAAGAGTTGTATTCGCTAATGAAATATTTTTCTATCAAAATATCAATTTTGTTATTTTTTATGTCCAAAAAACTATCTATCGAATGATAGGCGTAACCTTGTAGTGCAGTCACAACATTTCTAGCATGTAGGCCGGCAGTAACAAAATTTAAAATAATAATAAAGAATATTATCCAAAGTATTAGTTTGAAATAAAAAGGCAAAAAATCATATTGAGAAGTGCTAACAGATATTGCAGCAAATAGTAATGATACTGCAATGCTTGTTTGTCCTACTAAAGAATGCGCTTTACTTTCTATCGTCTTTTTTCTTTCCTCTTCTTCAGAGCATCGATTATTAATAAAGGTAGTAAGATTAGCAATTCTTTCTGCATTATTAGTATTGAATACTTCGATTATCTTATTTTCATATTTTTTCTTTATATCAGCTTTAGACACATTTTTGTTACCCATCAATTTTTCATTTGAAGGATGTGAAAAGCCCCATAAAATCACTAAAAAATATTCCCACCACTTATCAAAAATTTCAAAATCAATTTTTCTCATGCAATAAGCAAGTCTATTAATGAATCAATTAATTTATCACCATTTGCTATTTCTAGCCAAGCGAACTGTCCGTTTGGGTTTATCTCTATAAAATACCAGTTGTTAAAACTATCCACTACAAAATCCAATGCACCATATTTTAGATTAAGCTTATGCATAAAAACTATTATACTCTCAAGTGTTTTATTAGGAATGTCAATTAATTCATAATTGATTTCATCAGGTTTTAAAACACGCCAATCAATATGATTTGATTTTTTTGCTGAAATGATTTTGTGAGCAAATACTTTCTCACCGAAAATTGTCACTCTTACATCATATTTATCTTTAATTTTTTCCTGTAAAATAAAAGGACTACTTTTGATAGTATCTTCATTTAAAACATAATCATTATTTTCTAGATCAGTAGTATAAATTGCATATTCATCATTTTTACCAAAACCCCCGTGACTAATTGGTTTTACAATTACATTCCTTTTATGGCTATTGATAAATTCAGTGATAAGACTAAAATGATTAGAGATAAGAGTATTAGGAATGTCAAATTTACATTCATTGGCTATTTTTAATTGAAATGCTTTTCTCTCCGCACGATATAAATCAAAAGGATTATTAATCCATGATTTATTGTTCAATACAGCCCATAAATTCATAAGAAATGAGCTTGATTCTCTAAAAGCGAAATTAAAATCATCTTGGGTCGAAAATTTTTCGGTGAATTCTGAAAATTTTGGTCTTCTATACCATACACTCTTTACTTCATCTGAACTTAATTCCCAATTATTAGTAATTATTCTAAAATCATTGTGATTTTTATTTAGCTTAATTACGCAATTTACATTCTGAGGAAAATCTTCAGTATTAAACCTTCTAAATGGAACATTACGTTTGTAAAGACGTTTAATTACTAGATCTGTTGTAACATCACCTTTGTTAGTAATTATAAGAATGTACTTTGAATCCATATTAATTATCTTCGTCTTGTTTTTCGCTAATTACTTTAGTAAAAGTTTGCGTTGCCATTAATTCTAAATAGCACAGTTCTTCAATTTCATCTGGTTTTTCAGCTTTTACGTCTGTTAAAGACTTTGTTTGAAGATAAATCTGTTGTAATTCTTCACCACTTAATTCATTAGTAAATTCATCAGGTTGCTCAGTTTTAACTTGAGTTTTAGTCATTGTCAACAAAGTACTTCCAGCATTTGATTCAAAAGTATTATAATCTAATTTTGAGTCATACTTTAATTTAATGGAATTAGAAATATTGTCTTCTGTTCTTTCTTTTTTAAACTGAACTAGAAATGGGCTTTCCATTATATTCTCCTATTGTGTTATTGTACTTAATAATCTTCAGCTAAACCGCAGTGGTTTTTGATGATTCAGTTAGGATCATTTAAAATTTAATAAATTATTCAGAAAGGTATTATATTAGCTACAAACTTGAATAAAATATTAATTAGCATTAATTAAATATTGAATTTAAAATATTAGTTAATTTATCTTCATCATATTCACCATTTGCAGTGTATGGAATATCCAAATTATCTAAAACTTGTTGGAATCTCTTATATCCATTTTCGCTACGTAATTCGACCCAATTAACATTAAGGCTATTAAGTTGATTTTTATTTGTCTCTGATAATTTATCAGCAACAAAAACTTCGCTAGCTCTTGCGATCACTGCGTCAGCACTTTCCGGATTTCCGATTCCCATTAATTTAACTTCACATTTATAGTTATTAGTATTTTTAACCAAATAAAAATCTATTTCTCTTTCAAAAGTTGGTAATTCAGCTTCAGCTTTCTTTTTAAGAATTAATTTATAGTTTTCCTCTGGAACACCGAATAATTTACATAATGTCTGCATTAATGGCTTTTCAACTCTCTTGCCAGCAGTGCTCCATAATCCACCTCGTAAAGCTGCACGTTTTACTGCTAAAGTATTAATTATAATTAAACTTTCACTTACATTTAAATCTACGCTAACAGATTTGAATTTAATTGTTAAAGTCAACTCGAAATCTTTTTCATCATCTACTAGCTTATTTATTGCTTCATATAAATTATCATAATGTTCATTGGATGCCTCAATTACAATCGACTTAGTTTCTGTGTTGTACATGTTTTTTATAGTTTTTTTGTTCAAACCAGCATTAATTGCAATCTCATCTTTAGTTAAATTTTCTGATAAAAACTCTTTCTTATACCAGTCAACTGTTATATCATTACTATTCAATTTTGCTTCTATGACTTTTTTGAAAAACGCGATAGTAAAATTCAAGAATTCAGCATTAATTAATGTCACCACTTCAATTCGATAATCTTTACCAAGTAACAGCTTACAAATAATATTTTTTGCCACTTCTTCTGAAATTGTCATTGTTTTTCCTCCGGATTTAAAAATTGTTCTTGATTTATATATTTAGGTTGGAAACTAGAGTTAAAAAAATTATCCAATCCAATAATTTCTTTTATCCTTTCAAAGTATTTATTTGATATTTCTGTTAAAAAGAAAAACCTTTCTAATGATTGTGCTGCTTTGCCAAAGGTTCCGCTTCCTCCGAACGGATCGAAAACCAAGTCATATTTAAATGAATAGTACTTAATTACTCTTGTACACAATTCCATAGGAAAAACAGCGGTGTGGGTCTTATCAAAAGTCGGATCAATATACCATGTATTAATTTTATCAACATTTCCTAAAACCTTACTTTCTTCTATTGTTTTATGATCATATTGTTTAATATTCCAGTCTATTAACTTATGAGTCTTTTTCCGGTAAACCATTAAATATTCAGTAACTGCAGTCGGCTTATATGCTAATGGTTTTCTATGTTGTCTAAAGCTTGAGTTTCTATCTTTTGCGCTTGCCTCAGGTTTTACCCAAATTATATCGTCAATAAACTCCCAACCCATATCGATCAGATGTGAATGAATATCAAAAGGGATAGGGTAGCGTCTGCTTGAGTGTTGTCTACTAACACGAGGAATAATAACTGGAGAAGTGTTTAAAATAAAAAATCGACCTTCTTTTGTTACACGATAGACTTCTTTAAAAACATCTCGTAAAAATTCTAAGTATTCATTATAACTTTGATAAATAGAATAATCTCTAGCATTATAATACGGTGGCGAAGTAAAAGTTAAATGAATTGAATCATCCGGAACATTTTTTAAAATATCTAAAACATTTCCATTTACGACAAGATTTTTTAATGAGTCAGGGGATATTTTATGATCAAATTTATCTTTTACATCCAAATTATTCATGAATTCTTTTTCGATTACATTTTGAATAATTTCATTGGGATGATCTTTTAATTTTTTTAGTTCGTTAATGACTATATTATCTTCTTTAAAAACTAATAACCCACGAATAGCTTGAAGAACTATTTTGGGATCTGAATCTTGAAGTCTTTTAATTAAAATAGGAATTGCTTGTGTATTTCTCATTCTTCCAATCGAAGATATTGCTTCTCTTCGAACCATACTGCTTTCATCAGATATAGAAGTGTTATCTAAAATATTTAAGTATTTTTCACTACATAATTTGCCAAGGTTTTTTACTGCTAATAATCTTACTTTTTCATTCTGATGCAGAGTTAATGGGATGAAATATTTACCATCAAAATCGTTTGGTAATCTTCCAATTTTATCAAGAGCAAAAATCAAAGATTTTGTATCATTGCTCGGATTTAGTATTTTTACGAATTCGCCATTATTATTGTTTTTAAAGTAATTTAATTCATCTTTTGTCAAAATTTTATCCTTATAATTGTATTTCAATTTACACTATCAAATTTAAGGATAAATTGAGAATATTGTACCATCCATTTACGAAAACTAGGAGAATGGTGAACTTACAAAGGTATAATTATAAGGAATAAGACCAGCGGTACATATAGTTTTTAATATTAGATAAATATTAAATTTTTTTAAATTTTCTTTTATTAACTGCGTATTTAAATCCCATAAACCGATTTTCATCATTACTTTTTCTGAGAGTGGCTATTAAATAATTATGCTTTTCAAATGTTTCTTTTGTTTCAACATCTAAATCATCAATATTCAATGTCACAATATATTGGCCATTTTTGTGCTGATTGAAAAAATCCACCATAAAGTGCAAAATCTTTTTTGTTATATTTTTGTCTGGAATAACATATGCTCCATCATGGATCAAAATATTAATAGGTCCATTATTCTCTACATTGAAAATTAACCAAGTCAAATCAAAGAGAATAACTTTTACTATTGATCGACCAAGTGACTCTTCTTCATTAATTGAACATGATATTTTGATTCTACCAGTAGTACTTTTTAAATCAGTTGAGTTGTCAAATTCAAATTCCAAATCCCCATCTTCTTTGTATGCAACATCAACCAATTTATTAAACATTTCATTTATTAAATTTTTTCTTTTTTGGTAAGATTCAAATTCCTTGTAATACTTTTCTGTTTCTATAATAATATTGTTTTTAAGTCTATTAACCTCAGAAATTAATTCTTTGCCTTCTAATAAAACATTGAGTTTATAATCTATATCTGCTAATTCTTTTGATGTTTGAGCCACCTTATCATTAATCGCTTTTAAATCATTAACAACATTAGTGCTAACAAGAAGTTTCATTATACTATCTAAGTCTTTTTGTAAATTATTTTTTTCTTGTTTGAGATCACTCATTTTACTTTCAATCTCATTTATGATTGATTTGAAATATTTGCCTCTACTATCAATCATGTATGTATAGAATTGTTCAATATCTTCCTTTGATTTTTTTATTGCCGTAGGCATTACTACATCCAACTCAGAGAAGAATAATTCTAAATCATTAAAACCTTGAATTTCGTTTAACTTCAATTCTAGATTATCAATATTTTTATTATATTGTGCTTTTACACGTTCAAGTTTGAATAGTTGATTACTTAAATCTTGCAGTTTGGATTTAAGTGAATTGTATTTTTCCTCGTCAATATTGTAGTGCTTTTGAAGATCAAGCTTTTTTATTTGGTCTTGTAAAGTTTGTAATTCGCGATTCTTTTTGCTACGCTTAGTTGTTAATGACGTTTTTGTTTCACTAATTGTCTTACTTAGATTTATTTTTTCATTACAAGCTTGAATTGCTTTTTTCAATTTTTCAATTTCTAGTTCATAATAATTAGGTAAACCAAATAAAAAATTTAAGATTCTATGATTAGTTATAGCATTTCGATTGTGTAACATTATTTCCCCGAATCCAACTTTTTCATCTCTAACTATATACTCTCTAATTGAGGCAAAAGATGGGGTCTTCTCTTTTTGATGATCTCCTAAAAACAGATCTTCTATGAATTTCTTATATTCATTATTGCTCAATATTGTCCAATTAGGATCATCGATTTTCACACTTTCATCATAGACGTCCTTTAATATGTAAACCTTATCTTCGTTTGTATACAAAGGAATTGCTGCTCGAAAGTTTACATTTTTTATGCTTATATTAGCGAAGATAATTATCTGTCTTTTGACAATTTCATCACATCTATAATATTTAGAATCGAGTTGTTCACCAAGTAAATAGCGAAGTATATTAATAAATGTACTCTTGCCTACAGCGTTTGTTTCATCGTTTGGATCACTTCTTTCCCCTATTATAATATTTAAGCCGTATTCGTTAAATGTATAATTTTTAAGGAACTCATCATCGCTTCTAGAATAAATTGAAATAGACTTGAACATTTTTACTTCCTTCTAATATAAATTTCATCAACTACTATTTTATCAACTGAATATAAAAAAGTAACTGCTAGAAGAATAATTCTTTCAATATTAATACTTTTTTCTATATTTCTTTTTTTAGTGTAATCTTCAATAAGTGTGTCTAGAGACTTCCTTTTTTTTAAAAGTCCATACAATTCATTGGAGACAAAAAGAACATTTTCATCGATTGACTGATATTTGGAAAATGTAAGTAAATTCATAATGATATAACTGTTTCGTTAAAAATATCACATTCATTTATAGACCAATAAATCGTTTTTTTGTAGAACGTTCTTAAAGTTGAATAACTACATCCATTAAAGGTTCTATAACGTTTTTCTAATGTATCTAGCATTTTTGTAAGTATCATCTGACCATCAAATGTTACCGAAAATACTTCACGATAAATATCTATAATAATACTTGGAATTACTTCTTTTGCATTAAAATCAAGGATAGAGGTGCTATTGATAATATCATCTATAATCGGGAAAGATTGACTTGCTTTGTTAAATTCTTTTTTTGTTGTTTCGTTACACTTCATTTTTTCAAATTTATCTGGAACATCTTTATGTGCATAGCTACTACTAAAATTTTTTCTTTGAGATTTTAGGGATTCACTAAACGAAATAATGAAATTTCTAAATTCTGTCATATCATCAAGAAATTCTTCTTCATTATTGAATAATTCTTGTCTTAGGTTAAAAGAGTTATTAGGTCCAATTTCTTCTAATATACCGCAATCATCATACCAAAACTCATCTTCTTTATTAAATGTGTAATATTGAATCTTAAGTTTTTTACTATCAGTATTCACTTCACTATATATAAATGAATTTTTAGACCAGCTATCTGTAACCATGGAACCACATGTGATTGTAGGAATTATTCTTCCTTTTAAATTTATAGTAAATTCAGGTTTATGTGCGTGACCACAAAAGTATGCATCAATTGTATGTTGATCTAAATTATTAAGAAACAACTTCCTTTCTTCTGGTAACAAACAATCTATTGAGTGATGCCCAAAAGCAATGTTTATCTTTTTATCATCAACGTCTTTGAGATCTTCTACTATAAATTTTTGGCCAATGCACAATTTACCTTCTTCATTATTTTGTCCAGAAAAAAGACACGTATTAAAAAATATAAATCGCAAGTTTTCAGTCACGTGTATTTTATGTAATGGATCCATTAATTTTTTATCTGGCCACAATCTTTTACAAAAACTCTCTAAACTAGAAAAATTAGTCTTTAGGAAATTTATAGTAGAGGGTTGAATTTCATTTATAGCCTCTACAGGATTTATATTTGACATAAAACCTTTTAAAAGGTTTTCTCGAATTTCTGTTCTTTCAAGATCATGGTTCCCAGATATGACGAAAAGATTGGCTATATCGATTCCAATTACTTCTGATAGTTTTCGTAAGTATTCCTCAAGCTGATCAAAATCAGCTTTTCCTTTATCGAAAAGATCTCCTGCTATTACTATATAATCAATTTTGCCGGAAAATCTTTCTGACAAATATGAGAGTAATCTATTTCTAAGTTTATTTGTGCTATAATTTTGTAAGTGGTGATGAATATCAGAAAAAACTAGAATTTTTACTATCTTAGCCATTTCTATTCCAAGGTATTGAGAGAAATAATAATTGTAAAGTTAAAAAATAAATCTTATTGATTCTTGATTGTAGGATTAAAAATCAATAATTAAAAAGGAAAATTATAATAGGTATGTTAAACTTCAATATGATTATGAAGTGATTACTAAATTTATTTCCCCACAGCTCCGCCAAGTGAGTCACAGAGGGGAGTGACCCAAGTAGTTCATTTAAACGAAAAATTCCCATTATATATAACGCTCGAGAATCGAGGTTGTTACACTTTTAATTGAACTTTTATGCGAAAAAAATTGAAAATTGGCTTATTCTAATAGTTACTTACTTTCTTTCTTCTTATTAAAGCTCCAATTCCTCCGATAACAATACCAAGCGACAAACCTATAGCAACATTACCTAGTGTAGCCCCTAATGCTATTCCTAGCGCTACACTAGTTCCCATTCTGAGGGCCATTTGTTTATTGAGATTGTGCTGACTTGAATTATTCATGACTGTATTCTCAATTGTTTGTATAGCTTATAATTTGATTCACGTTAATCTTTAATTTTATTTTCTTGTAAATTTCCCACTTGCTTTTTGATGTGAACCTGCCCAAAGCCAATCACCTAATGGAACAACTGCAAAGCTGTCTTGAGTAAAAGGAATAAATTTTATATTTAATGTATCATTAGAAATTTTCCATTTATACTTTTTGGTAATTAAAGTATCAAAACGATGTAAGAAATTATCTTGATTGCTGAATCCTTTTATTTTAAGAATCAAAGTGTCTTTACTTAAAGAATAATTACCTATATAAACGGTATCTACTTTAAGCATAGTTTTTACATGACCCAGTGAATCAAATCCGAAAGCTCTTGTTGATGGCAGTATCTTAATTTTTACTTCATTACCATTGAATGTAAATGAGGTTTTCCCGCTTATGCTTTGGGTTTCACTTCCAAAATATTCCCATGGAGGTGTTTCATATTCATAGCTTTCCTCCCATACTCCTTCAATCGGTTTTAGTAGTTTAGGTTCATTTGCTGATTCTGTACAGCCGCATACAGAAATGAAAGTCAATATAACTAATACTGATAAAAGCCTTTGAGTAATCATAGACAAACCTATATTAAAAGAGACTCGGGGATTTTGTTTGTTTTCTTCGTTCATACGATTATTTAAAGATTGGATCTAAAAAATTATAGAGTTTAATTAAGTCTACTTCCTCCTGTTCTTCAGAATTTTGAGATTCTATAAGCTTATTCTCTTTTGGGTCAACTACAGCAGCAATAAAATTTAATTTAGAATCAGAACACCAATAATTAAAAGACACTAAATAATTAGCCTTAGCATGAAATACTTCAACTTCAATAGGAACAGTAATACCTTTGACTATTATATGTGGATGTTCTAATTGGAAAACAAAATTATATTTTGGTTCACCGGAAACTGTTTTTCTAATATTTTGTTTTGCATCGGCTCTTAGCACCCCTACAACTTCTAAACGGTAAAAAATTCTTTCAGCATTTACCAATGAGTGATTGCCTAAATGAAAAATTAAGCTATGACAATGAGGATCTTCCTTTGATGGAATAACTTCAAAATTAGCTAACAATTTTGGCTTCTGTCTTCTAAAAAAGAGAGCTTCAACAATGCCATGAGGAGCAGGTTTAGCTTCTTCCTCCAAGCGGATGTAATATTTTCCATCTCCACTTTGATGAGGAGGAGTAAAACTTTGTTGTACTTCAACAACAAAGATCTTTCCGGCCTCTGAAATTATTTCATGAGTTTTGATATTGGAAGGTGCGGGGACAATATGTGAATTTAGCTTTTGTAGTAACCAGCTTTTTCCGCTAAAATTTGAATAAGTTAACTCTCCTTGACAAAATTTCGATTGCGTTTTACTATCCTTAGTTTCTTTAGGTGCCCCTACTATAATTATTCCGCCTTCTGTATTTAAAAAAGCACAAACTTCATTGTACAGTTTATTTATTTCAACATCACCGGATTTGAACTCTAGTATAGATGTTTCTAATTGAGGAGTTGAAAAGAAAGATTTGAGATCATTCTCATCAATTGAGTAAATGTCTTTTTGAAATATTTTTTGACAATAATTAATTTGTTGCATTGATTTCAATTTTTTTGATAATAGATTTTAGTTTCAACCACTACACCCACATCTTTCAAGGATATGGTCTAAATTCTTTTATTCACTATAAACATCATAGTAATCTTTAAGAGCAGTTTTCCATTTCGATAATTGATTCTCGTATTCTTTATATTCCTCATCAGAAGCAAGCCAGCATCTTTTTACTAAATACCCTCCATCTACTGAAGTAGTTAGTTTAATTAAAATTTTAGAGGGTTTAGAATTTTTACCAATATAATATTTTCCTCCTAACATTACTTCATTCCATAAGTAAGGATCAATAGGATTTGAATACTCATCATCTCCTAATGGTAAAGCATATTCAGCGGTCTGCAAAAGATCTACAAAAGCTTCAAAAGCAACCGGATCAGAAATTTCTGAGTATGTGTTAAAGGATATTTCATATGGGAGGGCAGGAGATGAAAATTCAACATCCCTTACTTTAAGATTATAATAGTTTTTTCGTTTATTATAATTCACTTCTGAAACAGAAGGGATTACATTATTATCGGCTTCAAGATTGCTTAAAATTATTTGAAGAGCTGTTGTTAAATGTCTTCTTAAATCCGGACTGTATGAATCCCAGGCTGATTCACCTTTGAATAGAACATCGTTGTTTTTGAAAACTTCTATCGAAATTATATGATTATATGATTCTATGCTTTCGGAAGTAGTTTGGGCTCTGCTTTTATTAGACGTGTGGCTTAACCCCATAATTAGACCAGCAATAGCCACACCCAAGGCATCAGTATCAGAATTGACATAGTACAGATTTGAACTTGAACTTGCAGCAATTGAATTTGTTTCTATTTTATCGTGTCTGAAGGTTTTATAATTCAATATAAGATTATAATCTGAATTAGATTCTGTTGACTTATAACCTTTTCTTTCAAGGAGGTTAACTAACCTTTTCTTTATATCATTTTGGAAAAGATTTTCATTTCCTAAAAGCGATTCAGTACTACCAGCTACGTTTACTTTTAAGGTTGTCCCAGGGAGTAATTCATTTTGATTGTCTAAAAAGGTACGTGTCCAAGGCTGCCAAACACGTTTTGTTGGAAAAGTTGTGCATGAAGTTAAATACAGACTGCTGAAAAGAAGAAGTATAAACACTTTCTTCATAGAACCCCCAAGGTATATTATTAAAAGCTAATATTCATCCTCATCTGATTTCTGTTCCTGTAATGGCCCACAACAGGAAGCATTTGTTTGATAAGAGATCTTTTAACAGTAGTTGAACTAAACGCCGGATTGGCTGGCTTCAATACAACTGTATCAGCATCTATTAACACTTGTTTAAGCGTGTACTGCATATCATCATCTATTGCAACTAAACAAACATCTCTGTTTAACGCCTCAATATCCGGATCTACCACAATTGTATCACCATGATTAATAAACGGTGACATGCTATCACCATCTACAACCACGCCAAAGCGCCCCTTTCCATTCTTTGGTAAATGAATAAATTCTACTGGTTCGGTTTCAAAGACAGGCGCGGCGGTTCCGGCCTTAACTGATGCGTAAACAGGTACTTCAACTAAATCAAACGCGCTTAATTTTTCTTTTATTTTTTTTAATGATTCGTCTTCTCTTTTTTCAGGAAGCTTAACCCCTAAGCTTTCTAACTTTGCTAAAAATTTTGGTGATTGCCTTCCAATATTATCAGATACATTTTGGACAGACATTCCCAATAACTCTGCAATTTCCTCAAAAGTGCTGAACTTTCGGTAAATAGCTTCTTTTATTTCATCTCTAGAAAATTTTTTTTCTTTCATAAATCAAGTAAAAACAAGTACTTATAAGAATACTTTATAAATATAAAACGATTTTTAAGTAAATTACTTGACAAATAAGTAGTTTTAAGTATATATTTACTTTAGAAATTAAAATTATTAAACAATTAAACGAGTTAAGACAATGCCCAATATAATTACAAAGAGAGATTTTGTCAAACTAACTCCCAAAGAAAGAATCCGCGCAATTGAAGACGCCGGATTAACCTTAGAATACTTCTGTGAACGGCACTTAAAAGTCAGAAAAACCACAAGAACAGTTCCCAATATGAGCCATGGAATTAATAATAATAACAGAACCATGCTCGACTTTATCGCCTTGGAGTTTGAACTCTATCAATTAAAAAAACTTAAAAAACAGGCAGCATAAGCTGAAAAATAAATCTATCTGATTAAAATTCAAACAATTTTTTTTCTAATCAGGAGAAGTAAAAACAATGCAAGACAACGAAACACTAAGCCTATTTGATGAAGAGATCTCAATTAAAGAGTATTTCTCCAGCCCAAATGAATCGATAGCTCAAGATTGCAGAGGTGAAGCTTTTAGACAACTGCAGATAAGTTTACCTGAAAAAAAACGGGTAGTATTTAACGCGATAGCTCAACTGAAAAAATGCACATGCCTTGAGGTGGTGGATTTCTTAAGGCTCCCGATAAATCAGGTAAGCTCCAGGATTAAAAACTTAAAAGACGCCGGACACATAAAAGAAGTTGATAAAATATTTAATCCTCTTACAAAAAGAGAGAACACGATCTATTCGGTAAACGAAACCTTATTCAGTTAAAAAGTAACACAAACAATTTTTGAAGCTAAAGCGATATGTATTTACAGACTCAAATATTAACCGAAAAAGAAGCTCAAAGATTTCTGCGGCGAGACAGAAAATACTTCTGGATTACGGTAAAGGAGAACAAAATCCCTTTTGTAAAGGAAGTGATAAGAGGAAAGGAAAGAAAGATGTTCAGACTGGTTGATCTTGAGAACTATATAAACTCAAAACTCCATATAAGAGGATAAAGGAAATAAATGCGGTTAAACATACTTCCTTATTCAAAAGATTTAGTAATGCTTGAATGCTACACAAAGAAATTCTATTCAAGAAAAGTAGTAAGAACAAAGTACTTAATGCTAAACTATATCAAAATAGCTGTAAAAGTCTTGTTCCGTTCGGTTATTCAGCAAAAAAGAAAACTAGCAAAGCATTAGATGAAAGTAATTATCTACATACACAGAAATTAAAAAAGTGAGGGATAAAACAATGGCAATTGATTATGATTCTTACCTTGAATCTCTTTACACCTCAGGGGATTATGAAGACGAGTTTTGCTCTGAGTGCTTAAAAGACTTTGAAGCCGAACTTATCTGTGATGATTGCGGAGAGGCTTGCACACCTATTCAATTAAACGGTGATTGGGTTTCAGACTGCTGCAAGAGTGATTACGAAAAAGGTGAACTATCAAAATGCTGCAGCTCAGGACGAAAAACCTCTCAAGATTTAGAAGAAGAGGCAGAAGACAGCCATTACGATGAACTTTGTGACTTAAAGCGGGACGGATATTTTGAAGATTAAAAAAGAAAGGCTCTAAAATAAGCTTTGGGGCAAAAGCAAAGATAGAGCCTTTAATATTAAGTAGTATCAACGAACAAAATTTAGGGCAAAAAAATGGAAAAAGCAATCTCGTACAAATCAACTTTAGAGATGAGCCATGAGACTTGGCTTAAAGAAAGAAAATCCGGTATCGGCGGAAGTGACGTAGCGGCAATTTTAGGATTATCAAAGTGGAGAACCCCGAGGGAAGTTTATGAGGAGAAGATCTCTCAAGAGATCATACAGATTGAAGAGAACGCAAAGATGAAAGCCGGGAAAAAACTTGAATCTGTCATTGCCGAGTGGTACGAAGAGGAGACCGGGCGGAAACTCCATAGAGACAACAAAATCAGAATCCATAGAGATTTCCCATTTCTTTTTGCAAATGTTGACAGGCTTATATTACCTCAAAACGGCGAGGGACGCGGGATTTTAGAGATCAAAACAACATCTTCGTTTTCTTATGACAACTGGGAAGATGAGATCCCGATACCTTACTTCTGCCAGATTCAGCACTACTTTAATGTTACAGGGCTTTCATGGGGAGAATTTGCTTTGCTTATAAACGGCTGGGATTTTAGACGCATTGAGGTTAAGCGCGATGAAGAGTTCATTCAGATGATGAACGACAGGCTTGCTAAGTTCTGGGTTGATCATGTTATTCAGCAGATTCCGCCTTATCCTGCAACAGAAAAAGAGATCAAAGAAGCTTATCCAAAACATGCCGAAGGAAAGATAATTGAAGCAACTTATACATCCTTAAACACGATCCGTGAGATAAAAAAGATTAGAGATGAGATAAAACAGTTAGAGGAAAAAGAATCCGCATTAAAAATTTCGCTACAAAATGAAATGCAGGACGCTGAACTCATCTGTTATGAAGGTTCTGCAATTGCTACATGGAAAAAAGATTCAGATTCACTTATGATAGATTCAAAGAAATTAAAGATAGAGATGCCACATATCTTTGAGCAATACTCTAAAGTAAAACAGGGCGCAAGAAAATTCATCATTAAATATAATTTATTTAAGCTTAAGGAGTAAAATTAAAATGTCAACTCAAACAGTAGCCGATAAGGCAAAAGAACAGTTAAAAAGCCAAAGTACAGCCGTTCAAAAAAGAGAATCAACCATATTCGATATGATCCAGGCGCAGGCCCCGGGCTTTAAGATGGCTCTTCCTAAGGATTTCGACTCAGACCGTTTTACAAGAATGGCGATTACGGCAATAAAGAACAGCACGGCTCTGCAAAGGTGTGATCCTTATTCGGTTTTAGGCGGGCTTATGTTATCAGCTCAATTAGGCTTGGAGCCTAATTCACCTCTTCACGAAGCTTCATTAATCGCATATGGAGGCAAAGCTCAATTTCAAATTGAATACAGAGGACTGCTGAAATTAGTTTACAACTCCGGACTGGTAAGTTTTATCGATTATGATAAGATCTGTGAAAATGATGAGTTCGTCTATGAAAAAGGATTCAACACAACTTTTAAGCACGTACCGAACTTAAAAACTGACAGAGGAGCCGCATACGCTTATTACGCTTATGCTGAACTAAAAGACGGCGGAAAGGTTTTAGTTATCTCAAGCAAGGATGATATTCTAAAACATGCCAGGAAATTCTCAAAGTCTTTTAATAACGGCCCATGGCAGACCGATTTTGATTCAATGGCAATTAAGACAGTGTTAAAAGAATTATCAGATAAGAAGCTACCCAAACGCACTACAAACGAATCGATAAGATTTGCTCAAGCCTTAGGCCGTGATGAGAACATCTCAAAGATAAAAGATGATCAGTTAGGCAAAAACATAAACATCGAAGATATGGGAATCGAATACTCGGTTGACGAGCAGACAGGCGAAATCCAGGACGCAAATGTTGTAAGTGAATCAAAGGACTTAAAAATTAACGAAGCAAAACCAAATGAGATAAAACCCACAGATAAAGAGGAGATACAGAGCAAGGAAAACCCGATGTACTGGGAAAAGCAGATAAATGAATTCTCGGGCAACATTCAAGCCTGGAACAAATTCAAAAAAGACAACAAACAATACTTTGAGCAGTTCGGAGGAGAGGAAGCAGAACTAATCAAAAACGCCATTGACAAAAAGGATAATGAGATTTTAAGCAAATAATATTTTTCCATAGATCACCTACCGGGCGGTAAGTAAACCGCCTTCTTAAAAAAAACTTTACAAAAGGAGAATATAAAAAGATGAACGAAAAAGCAGCAAAACCTTATGAAAATCTTCAAGATAAAAAAGATAAAAACTATGTAGCGCTTTATTCTTACGGAGAGCTGATAGGATTCTTTGCGACTTATGAGAAGAAACTCCATAGAGATGAAGAGTTAAAATTAACATCGTTTACAGACGTTACAGGCAACTACATTGAATGGAACGGAGAGACACTGTTCAGCAAAGAACCGATTAAAATAAATGATAAGCCTGAGATGGTTTATTCAAGATAGCTGTAAAAAAAAGAATTCCGGCAAGTAATGTAAAAGAGGGCATTAACTTGCCGGAGAGTTAGAACAAAAACGTGTACTTAATTTGAGTTTTTTTAGGACTCGAAAAAGAAAATAAAACTTAAAGAATTTAGAAGCAAGCAAAAAAAGATATGAAATCGATTTGATTTAAATTAAAGAACCGGTAAGAAAAGGAGGGGTAATGCCTAATTCTTACCGGAAATAATACCTTTCTTGGGATGACATATAGGGGGAGTTATATGTCACATTTACTAATTAAAAGTTTGGCGAATTAAAAGCAATAAAAAAATAAGCTATGGATAAAAATTTAGTTAACTCAAAACAGTTCTTTTTTAGGAAGATCAAAAACAAAGATGATAAGATTCATCTTGAGTACTTCATTGAAAAGCAAAACGGCCTAATAGATGAGTATTCATGCGTATCAAATGAAAAAGCGGCGCCATCGTTTTACAATGCTTTTCTTAGCTTAAGAAAGCACGTGCTTGATATTTGCGAAATGCCAATGACAGACGAAGAGATTGTAAAAGTTACGGTTACTTCGGTTTCATTTTCCTATTCAACTGAAGATAAAATAATGGGCGCGGTAATTACGGCTCAGAAGAAATTAAGATATTCAAACAGCCCGTTAAACCTAAATACACCTTTTAAGCCTGAGACCACGTACAATGACAGCATGACTGAAAATAATCTTCTTCCGGCCGGATGTGTAAACTGTCTTTATGACTTAATAGCCGAGGCTAAGGCTTATCTATTAGGCGACAGAGAACAAATAGATCTGTTTTCAAATGATACTTGTGTTGATCAAAAAGGAAGCTTAATTCACAAGCAAAAAGTGATAGCTTGATAAAAAAATTAATATGTCACGGTTTATGAAATGTGAAAAAAGCTAAGCATAATTGTACGAAGCTTAAAATGGCAATCTGATAAAAATGTTCGAAATTGAAAAATCCCGGGACTTAAAAAAGAATAATGAAGAATAACATTGAATATTACCCGCATGAAAAAGGAAGCCACTTAAACGGAAAATTCAAGATGCTCCGCTTAAAATACGGCTGGGAGGGAGAGGGAAGATTTTGGGCATTAAACAATATCATGGCTGATTCAGAAGGCTGCATTTTAGATCTGAATAAAAAATATGTTAAGGCTGATGTGGTTGAAACCCTTGGATTTAGCATAACTGAATTTGATGAGTATATAAAATATTTAGTCGAAGAGTGTGAGCTGATATACTTTAGCGAAGAAGGCAAAATTACAAATAAAACTCTTCAGGAAAGATTTGAAATCTGTATGAAGGAAAGAGAGAAAGCAAGGATCAGAAAAGCCAAAAAAGATAATAAAAAAGAGGGTTCAGATGAAATCCTTGAAAGTTCGGGCGAACTTACCGATGGTTCGGGAGAAAAATTAACAAAAGAAAGTAAAGTAAAGGAAAGAAAAGAAAATAATAAAGCAGTAGCAGAAGAACGCGCGCGCGAAAGTGAAATAAAACAAAGTGAAATAAAACAAGGTCAACCTGAAGAAACCGATTCAGAAAAACTCAAGAAAATCTATGCCCACTATTTCTCAAAGCCTCCGAATTTAGGTGATATTCAGATCATTGAGAATTTTTTAAAAGAATTCGACCTTCAAAAGGTTGAGGCAGCTTTTAGACGTGCAAGAGAGAACCTAAACGACAAGATAAACCTTGGTTACGTTCGAGGCATTTTATACGAAACCGGAATAAAAAAAGAGGAAGCAAAGAGAAATGGCCCAAATAGTGAAAATAAATCAAGCGCTAAATCACGCATGGAATACAGGTTCGATCCGGATAAATTCCGAAAACGCGGAGAAATGCTTAAAGCAATTGAATTCGGAGGGAATTAACGCTTTGGATTTAATCGGTGAAAGGGCTTCCTCTGAGGATATTAACAAAGCAATCGCGCTTGTTGAGATGAATTTCGGCATTCCGGTTCAAGATGAAAAAGTGGCTATGCTTTTTGAGATGATTCAAGAGGATAACTGGACTTCTGAACGCTTAAAACGCACTGTAAAATGGTTTTTGAAAAACAAGAAATTCCCTAACTGGACTATTGCCGATTGGTTTGAATTCGGGATTAAGCTTTATCCTTACAGCTGGTATAAAGAGCAGCTAAGCAAAGGGATTAAGCATGAGGAAATGGAAGCTTACAGAATTAATGGCAAAATCCTCTGGAAAATGAAAGATGATTTAGAGCTTCCTTTTGAGAAAATATGCTAAGTCAAAGACTAACAAAAAAATGAGCAGATTTAATAACTGGACGATAAAAGACGTATTAAGGCTTGAGGCAAGTGAAGCTACATTAACAAAGCCAAAGAAGCTATCGCTTAAGACTCCGCAAGTAGATAAAATTTGTGAAGCTTTAAGGATTTTGGGAATAGATCATGTGACTGAATACCGGTTCTTGCACGATAGGCGATTTAGGTTTGATATTGCTATTCCGGACAAGAAAATAGCAATTGAATTCGAAGGCGGGATCTATTCAAAGGGCCGTCACACAAGAGGCAAAGGATATGCCGGAGATGCAAAGAAATACAACCTTGCAACAATGCACGGCTGGAAATTGTTAAGATATACAAGTGATGATACAAAAGAGATTAACTGGGAATTTAAGATAGCCGAAGAAATCAGTCAACTAATAAAGACGTTAGAATAAAATGACATGCCCGGTTTGTAGAAATAACCTGTTAAAGCTTCTTTCAAGAGTAAGAAAAGAGAAAGACTTTGCGAAGTTAAAAAGGTTGCAAAAGGCTTATCTTATTTACGTAAGAAAAGGGAACTGGAAACTGGAAGGAAGCCAAATTCTTTACTGCATAAATCAAGGTGTTTTTACTCAGCTGAAATCAGCTTGCTGTTATCATTTGACTTATAAAGAAAGAATTGAATACAGCCGTGAACAAAACAGATTAAGTGAAGATCAGTATAGATTAAAATTGCGTTATGCACTGCTTCGTGATCATTACAGTGAAGAGGAGAGCTGTGAAATTTTAGCTGAATTCTATAAAAAATCCGGTGTTCATTACTTAAGGAGGAAAGTTCATTCACCGTAGTAAAACTCAGGTGAACATTTTTTTTTGGTATATTTGTATATGAAAATAAAGTTCCAGAGTCTGTAAAATATTTTGTGTAAACGGATTTTTCAGTTAAATAATTTCATCA
>CBDUBH010000014.1:0-48650 GCA_965365345.1 uncultured Melioribacteraceae bacterium | reverse complement strand
AATTCCTTGTTTTGTCTCTTCTACTTTCTTAAATCCGAATGTTGCCTTATCTGAAGCATGTATCGAAAGCTGGCTTGCTTCATTTACATTTGTTGTTGTTTCAAAGATTGTCTTTGTCATCTCTTCAACTGCTGAGGCAACTTCTGAAACCTGCTGGGTTTGTTCGTGTGCTCCTGCTGCCATCTCTTCTGATGATGATGAGATCTCACTTGCTGCTGATGCTGTGGCTTCAACCGCCTCTGTAATATTTTTTATCACATTATTTATCGTGCTAACAGTTGAATTAAATCCGTTAAATAATTTTCCAACGCTGTCATTATTTTCCGAATTAATTTTTACGGTAAGATCTCCCGAAGCAAATCCGTTCATTTTTTCAAGTAAATTTTCAACACTTTCCGCTAAATATTTTTCCTGTTCCATTGCAGCAATTTTTGCTTGTTCTGCTTCTTGTGCCGCTAATTCCGCTGCATTACTTTTTTGCTCAGCTTCTGCAATTAAATTTTTAACCTGCGAAACCATATTCGAAAATGAACTTCCTAATTGTTCAATTTCATCATTTGTCTTTATATCAATCTGAACATCAAAATTTCCTCTTGCAACTTCGCCGGAAGCTTTTGAAAGTTTTATTATCGGAGAAATTAATTTTGATGCAATCACATAAAGAATTCCGATTATAATTAAAATTGTAATGATGCTTAAAGTTATCATTAACTTTGTAACTTTTTTTACGCCGGCTAAAATCTCCGGTTCAGGGGCCAAAATCAACATTCCCCATTTTGCAAATCCGCTTGGTGAATAAAATAAGATCATATTATTTCCGGTTGAAAAATCCACAGTTTCAATATGACCTTCATTTCCGGCTTTTACACCTTCGGAAACTTCCATCAAAGCAGGGACATTAAATTCTTTTGCGGTTGATTCCAGGCTTTTTTTACCGATTGATTCTTTATCTTTATCAGATAAGAAAACTCCATTATTTGTAACCAATGATGCAAATCCGGAGTTAAGAACTTTTATGCCTGCAATTTCTTTATCGATATAAGCAAGCGATACAAAAATTCCGGTAACGCCTATAACTTCCCCGTTTTTGAAAACCGGAAATGAAAATGCCGTTACAAGTTCACCTTTGTAAAAAAACGGTTCGGTCAATTCACCGCTTCTTTTTGAAACCGGATTTTTGTAAAAATCCATGTCCGCATATTCGCTGTAATCAAATTCAGTTGTTCTGATAGAATTATTTTCTTTTATGAAAAGCGCATTGAAATTTTCCTGACCGCCTGAATTTATTATTGCATAAGTTGCAAAATGTTCAGGATGATTTTCCAAATTTCTTTTTAATTGTTCAAGAATTGATTCTTTGTTTGACATATTTGAATTTTCCAATGCCAACGAAAGCATTTTTGCCGATTCAAAATTTGTCTGCAATTTTATTGCAAATTCATTTGCATATCTTCTTGCAACATCGCGCATGTGATTGTAAGCCGCTTCTTCTTCATAAGATCTTACGGAATTCAATACAAGATATGCGAAAATTGAAAGCAATATTAAAATTGCACTCGCAATTGAAAGAATAATTTTTCCTTTTATTGATCTTAACATTCTACCTTACCTTCCTTATATTTTTATTGTTTTACTATTTCTATAATAACTTCCGTGTATTTGTTTTTCTCACTCATTACAAAAAGATTTCCGCCGAGCGCTTCGGAAAGAAGTTTTGCCGTAATTAGTCCGAGTCCTACTCCTTCCTGCTGATAACTGTCACGTTCAAATTGTAAAAAAGCACTTATCTTTTTGATTTGATCTTTTGTCATCCCGATTCCGTTATTTCTGATAAACAGCCTGTAACTTTTTTCAAGATCAATTCCTTTTACTTCAACTTCAGATTCGGGATTGGAAAATTTAAAAGCATTTTCCGTAATTTCGCGGATGATTGTAGCTAAATGAGTTTTAGAATGTGTAAAATTTGAATCATCCAGATTTAATTTCAGATCATCTTTTCGTTTATGATGAACTGCGGCAATCCTTGCTTCTGATTCAATAAAATTTTTCACATCATCAATTTGTTCTTTTTTTATTTTTGATCTTTCAACTGAATCTTTTAAAATTGCTTCGGCTTCGCTGTAATTGATAAATTTTTCAACTGTTGTATGCAATCTTTTTCCGCCATCGTTAATTCCATTTGCCATTTGTTTAATATCTTCGGCAGTTAAAAATTCAACATTTTCGCACATCATTTGCGAGTAACCTAAAATCGGGATTAATGGAGTGCGTAATTCATGCGGAATGTATTTTGCAATGTGATCTTTTATTTCGATAAATTTTTTATCAACTTGTTTTTTCTTTTTTAATCTTGTATTGATCGCATTTAAAAGATCAGCGGCTTTAAATGGCTTCGGGATATAATCATCAGCGCCTTTTGTCATTCCTTTTCTTATATCAGAAGGATCTGTTTTTGCAGTTAAAAAAATAAATGGAATTGTAGAAGTTTCATTTGATTTTTGAAGCTCTTCCAAAAGTTCAAAGCCGTCAATTTTCGGCATCATAACATCCGAAATTATTAGATCCGGATTTTCAAATTTTATTTTTTCAAGCGCTTCACTTCCATCTTCGGCTTCCAGAGTTCTAAATCCGTTCAAACTTAGCAAGCTTACTATGTTACTTCTTACTGAAACTTCATCTTCAACTACAATTATTTTTTCCATTTAAATGATCCCCTTTTTTCAGGTTTGCAAAAAAATTATTATCCTATTCTAATATTCGGCTTTAGAATTTTTTTCTTTCGGGGATTTTCAGCGAGTGCAGTTTTTTTTCAGCGAGTGCAGTTTTTCTAAAAATAGTTTTTCGAGAATGGATCTTTCAAAAAATTATTTTGATAAGGTTTATGGATTTTGCTAATGATTAATTTTCTCTTTGAATTTTGAAAGTTTTCTTTGGCTTACTTCAAAAGGATTTTCTTCACCTGTTAAATAAACATAAGCACCGTTTTTTTTCAATTCAATTTTTTGCAAAAAATTTATGTTGATCAAAATTGAACGGTGAACCCTGAAAAAATTTTCGTCCAATTCACTTTCCCATTGCGATAAAGATTTTTTAAGCATTTTCTTTTTACCATCGGAATTTACGATTTCCGAATATTCGCTTTTCGATCTTATATATTTTATCTGCTCAAAACCTGATTTGTTTTTTTTGCCGGCAGCGGAAATTTTTTCAGCGGAATTATTTTCATTTTGTTTTTGCTGAACTATTTTCTCTTTTAACTTTTCCGATTTTTCCAATCTCGTTTTTATTGAAGCCAGCAGATCTTCAACTTTGAACGGCTTTGGAATATAATCATCAGCGCCTTGCCGCATTCCTTTTCTTAAATCTTCAATTGTGTTTTTTGCGGTTAGAAAAATAAACGGAATTGCAAAATTTTTCTTTTTATGCTCTTCAAGAATTTCGTATCCGGAAAGATCAGGCAGATTTATATCGCAAATCACAAGATCGGGTTTTTTATCTTTTAAAATTTGCAATCCGGCATTTCCGTTTTCGGCTGTTACAATTTCGTATTCTTTGAAATTCAAAAGTATCGAAATTGTTTTTCTTATTTTCTCGTCATCTTCAATTAAAAGAATTTTTTTCATTATTGTGTTTAAATATCTTTTTGGGGAATGAGAATTTCAAACTTTGTCCCTTTTCCGGGTTTACTTTTGCAAATTATTTTTCCTTTATGAAGATCAACCGCTTTTTTTACAATTGAAAGTCCCAATCCGCTGCCCTGCGCAAATTCCGAATTTTTGCCGCGGTAAAACGGCTCGAATATTTTTTTGATATCTTTTTCTTCAATCCCGATTCCATTATCCTCAACCGAAATTTTCAACGAATTTTTTTCATCAGAAATTTTAAATGAAATCAAAGAATTTTGATGCGAATATTTTATCGCGTTATTAATTAAATTCGTAATTGTTTGTTTTAAAAGTTTTCTATCGGCGTAAATGATTTTTGTTTTGCTTGTTAAAACTGTTTCAAATTTCTTTTCGTTCTCGGTAATTATTTTAAATTCGTTTAAAATTTCTTCGTAAAGATCTTCAAGCGAAAATTCATGCGGAAAAAATCTGTCGGCTTTAATTTCGGTATCTTTTATCGAATGAAGATCAGTAATTAGCGAATTCAAATTTTCTACCGAAGTTTGAATTATTTTTATCAATTCGAAATATTTTGCTTCATCAATTTGATCTTTGTACATTCCTAAAATATCTGCTGCCGAAAGTATTGAAGTAAGCGGTGTTCTGAATTCATGCGAAGTTGCAGAAATAAATCTTGTTTTAAGTTCGTTCAATTCTTTTTCATGTTCCAGCGCTTTTTTGATTTTGTGTTCAAGTTTTTTTTGCTGAGTGATATCAGTAACAGCGCCAACAATTCCTGCGATTTCACCGCTTCCTTTTACCAAAGATGCTTTTGAAATAAGCACCGTAACAATTTCTCCTTCTGGTGAATCGTAACTGACTTCAAAAGTTTTATGTCCGGGTTTTTTCAGAAGTTCTTTATTGTATTTTGATAATTTTTCAGCATTCTCTTTACTTGTAACTTTAAAATTATCCTTTCCAATGATTTCATCATAAGCTATGCCGGTTGCTTTTTGAAACGCTTCATTTACAATTAAATATTTGTCGTTCTCATCTTTCAGATAAATAGGAATCGGGACAGTGTTTATTAATGTATGCAGATATTGATATTGATCTTTCAGTTTTTCTTCGATCAATTTTAATCTGGTAATTTTGTTTTCCAGTTTTTTATTGATCTTAATAATTTGCCCGGTTCTTTCGGCAACCATTTTTTCCAGATGATGCCTGTAAATTTCGAGTTTCTTTTCATTTTCTCTTTTTTCGGTAATATCAATTCCAATGCTTGTTGTTGCAATTGTATTTCCGAATTTATCTTTTAAAGTTGCATTGTGCCACGCGACTAAAACTGCTCCGCCATCTTTTTTGCAAATCAGATTTTCCTGATAATCCGGCAAATTATTTCCGGTGATCGATTTAAAATAAACTCTGTACATGTCATTTTTTTGATTATCGGGAATTAAAACATCAAACCAGTCTTTCCCGATAATTTCATCGCGCGTAAATCCGGTAATTTTCAAAAAATAATCATTGCAAAAAGAAATTGTTCCATCAACATTTAAAATAAGATTCAGCAAATGAGTATTTTCCAAAACATAACGGAATCTTTTTTCTTTTTCGATCGCTTCTTCTTCAATCTTTTTCTTGTCTGTAATATCAATTAAAAATCCGCGGAAGCCGGCGGTAATTCCGTTTTTGAAAAAAGGAATTGCGTGAAGAATTACAGGAAAAACTGTACCGTCTTTTTTTACCGCGCTTAATTCCAAATTTCCCGTAACAGTTCCTTCGGCAAGCGATCTCAAAATTTGATTTAAAACAAGTTTATCGTAAACGGAAAATATTTTATAGGGATTTAAAGATTGAATTTCATTTTGTGAATATCCGAAAGTTTTTAGAGCTTTATCATTTGCAAAAGTTAAGTTTCCTTCTGTATCAACTTCAAAAAATATTCCCGGAAATTGATTTGCAAATTCATAACATTTGGTATCCAAAATTCCGTGCGATTTAATGTTATCAACTGAATTTTTACCGGCAGGAATTATTTCATTTTCGGAATTTAAATTTGAACTTTTTTTTGAATATGAAATTTCTTCAAGATAAAGAATAAATAAATTTTCACAAGTGATTTTTTTTCTTACGCACGCTGAAAATTGTTTTCCGTAGTTTCCGGAAAAATTTATTTTCTCCGGATATTTTTCATCTTCCGAAATTATAAAATCGTTTAATTTTTCTTTATGATTTTTAGTTGTCTGTTCTAATAAATTGTTTCCGTATCTGATTTTTTCCTGATCAAAAATTCCTTTTGAAAATTCATTTGCAAAGATAATGTTAAAGTTTTTTTCAATTATCAGCACGCAGGAATTTAAACCGTTAAGCGCACCAATTAAAATTTCTTTTTGTAAAAATTTGTCCTTTTTAATTTCATCTGTAGCAAGATCAATTTGCATAAATTCTCTGATTGATAATTAAACAATTTCATCTCTAATTATCGAAAAGTTAATGCTTTGTTTTCAGTGCTAAAATTTATCTTATGTTTGTAAAATAATTTTTGATGGATTTTTTTGATGGGAAAATTGTAAAACTCGTTTTATCTGATTTTCTAAAAAATTAAAATGAATATTTAAACGATCTGATAATCCTTTATTTAAGCGTAAATTTTTATTTTCATTTTAATACGATCAATAATTTTTTCTATAAAAAAAAGCAGCGCAATTTGAAATAACTTCAAAATTTACGCTGCTTCAAATTTTAACAGGGATTCTACTTTTTAATTATTCACGGGCAAGAATGAATAATTTTTTCCGTAATACAACATTTGCTTAACGAAATCTTCCGGATATTCAATTACAACTTCTGCAATTTTTCCATCAATTTTGTGCGCGGTTAATTTCGGATTTATAAATCCCGCATAAGGCGCAATTCCCAATTTTGCATCGCGTTCCAAAACTTCTTTGTGAAGATTTTGATCGACTTTCACTCCGTAATTTTCAACAAGATTTTTTCCGGCTTCGTAATCGCCTTCTGATTTTATTCTTTGAATCTCGCGGAGAAGTTCTCCGAATAAACTTCTTAATTTTTCGTAATCGTTAACAACGAAATAAGTTTTTCCGTCTTTGGTTTTCTTTTCAATCACATTATCTTTTTTACCTTTTTCAAAAGCCCATTTTGAAACAAGTTGTCTGTTTCGCATGTGCGCCTGTTCAATATTTTCGCCGAGTTTTAATCTGCGTAATTGTCCCATCATTCCGTTTACAATGTAATCATTATAACCTTCTTTTGCGACATCCAAATTCGGCATTACACCGATCTCAATTAATTTCGGATCGTAAATATAATAAAGTGCGACAAGATCAGCGCGTGCTTCTTCCAAAGCAGAGGCGTAATTTTTCAAAGTTTCTGATGGAGTTCCAATTCCCGGATTTAACTGTCCGGATGCGTGTCCGATAACTTCGTGTAAATCTGTGTGAAGATTATCAGCAAGATCGCCGTATTTTTTCGCAAGTTCAATTTCCTCTTCGGAATATCTGAATTCGCGCAGCACTTCTTCTGATGCGGCTTTATTATATGATTCAACAATATTTCCGAGCGAAACAGATTTTGAACCGTGTTCTTTTCTTATCCAGTCAGCATTAGGCAAATTAATTCCGATCGGAGTTGAAGGCGAAGCATCGCCCGATTCAACAACAACAGTAATTACTTTTGCGGAAATTCCTTTTACATTTTTCTTTTTATGTTCAGGCATTAAAGGAGAATTATCTTCAAACCATTGCGCAATATTACCAATGGCGGCAATTCTTTTTGTGGCTTCCATATCTTTAAAAGAAACGATCGCTTCAAAAGATGCACGCATTCCCAAAGCATCGCCGTAATCTTCAATAAACCCGTTTACAACATCAACCCGCGCGGCAGTGTCACTAACCCACGCAACGTTGTAATCATCAAATTTTTTCAGATCGCCCGTTTTGTAATAATCAATTAAAAGCTGCAAAGCTTTTTTCTGTTCGGGAGTTTCCGCAACATTTACGGCTTTGCTTAACCAATGAACAATCTCTTCAATTGCGGGCGAATACATTCCGCTAATTTTCCAAGTCTTTTCAACAACTTTTCCGTTCTCTTTTACCAATTTTGAATTTAATCCGTACGAAATTGGGCGCTCATCATTTTTATCAATTTTCTTTGCGTAAAATTCTTCAACTTCTTTTTGAGTTACTCCTTCATAAAAATTATTTGCAGAACCTTTTACAAGATCAGTATTTGAATCTTGATTAACTCTTAATCCGTCAACTTTCGGATCAAAAATTATGGGCGTTAAAAATTTCACAAATTCATCAACAGATTTATTTTCAACGGGAAATTTTGCGTTTGGTGAATTTTTGATCAGTTCGGCAAAATACTCTTTCGAAATTTCGGGAATCATTTTATAATTTGAATAATGATGATGAATTCCGTTTGAGAAGAAAACTCTTTTTGCATAAGTCATAAAATTCTGAAATTCTTTTGAATTTCTATCACCTTTATAATTTTCAATAATTTGTTCAAGAGTTTTTCTGATCTTCAAATTGTGTTTGTAATTTTGATCCCAAATAATATCGCGTCCGGCAAGTGCCGCTTCGTAAAGATAATAAATAAGTTCTTTTTGTTTTGGAGTAAGACTTTCAAATCCCGGAACTTTATACCGGAGAATTCTTAAATCGGCAAACTGCTCAGAGAAATATTGAAAATCATCTTCTTCATTTTGAATCTGTTTTTGCTGCATAGATTTTTCGTTCTGTAATTTTTGTTGATTTGAAATTTGAGAGTTTTGATTTTGTGAAATTTGCTGATTTGAAATTTCACTTTCTGAATTTTGCGAAACGGTTTTATTTGCGCAGCCTGAAATTAAAAGCGCGGCAAATAAAATTAAAGGAAGAATAAATTTTTTCATAGATACCTTTTAGTTTTTAATAAAGATACAAAAATTAGACGATGAAAGTTTCAAAAAAGTTTGAAGTTTTTCATTTTAATTGTACGCAATATCTTTTGATGGGCACTATAATTTTCATAGAAAATATTTGAAATATTTTTATTTATACATCTATCGAGCGTAAAGTACTTTTACTTTGCAACTACATAAAATCCTTTCCAAAATTAATTTGTGCAGACTTATGCCCCTACAAAGTAAATAGTAAATGTTTTAATAAATAATTTGCTATTTCATTTAAAGGAGGGTTCCATGAAATCTTTTCTTACTTTTTTATTAATTCTTTTTTTAAGTTCAATTTTATTCGCCCAATGGGTAGAACAACCGCCGCTTACTCTTCAAACCAATTTTAATTGTGTTACTTTTTTTGATCAAAATAACGGAATCGGTGTCGGTGATTACTCATCAATTTTTACAACAACTGATGGAGGTAAAAATTGGGAAGGGGGAACTCGAAAATATTGGGAAAGCCTTTTTGTTAGATACGGAATAAAATTCAATTCAATTTTTGTTTACAAATATGATACATATGAAGGTTATTCGGGATTTGCTGTTGGTAACAATGGACTGATTGTAAATTTAAAAACTAGGAGAATGCAAAAAAGCAACACAACAATGAATTTGCATTCGGTATTTTTCACTTCCAATCAAACAGGTTATTGTGTTGGAAATGCCGGAACAATTCTTAAAACTACTGATGAAGGAAAGAAATGGAACAAATTAAATCTTCCAACTCAATATAACTTCCATTCTATTCATTTTGTTGATGAAAATACAGGATTTGCAGCCGGCGGAGATAATTTAACTAAAAAAGGAGTGATTTTTAAAACGACAAATGCAGGCACAACCTGGAATGTTCAGTTTAACGGAAAGGCAAATGATTATTTATATTCAGTTAATTTCAAAAATAAAAATTATGGCTGGGCTTGCGGTTATAACGGAACAATTCTTAAAACTACCAATGGTGGAATTCGTTGGTTCAAAGTTCAGACAAATGAAACCTCTCACCTAAACTCAATAAAATTTAATGATTATAAAAACGGAATTGCAGTTGGAAATCATGGAACGATTTTAATTTCATCTGACGGCGGTTATCATTGGAAAAAATTTAACACGAAAGTTAAAAACAACTTAAATTCAGTATTTGTTCATAATAAAACAAATGCCACTATTGTGGGTGATAATGGAACAGTTTTATCTTCAAGACTTCCAAATAATCAAAATATTCAGCCGGTAAAAGAAATTTCATGGGTAGATTATGTTCAATTTCTATCAAAAGAAACCGGTTTTGTAAAATCAGGCGGATTGATTTACAAAACAACAGATCAAGGAAAATCCTGGAAGTGGAAAAATACAGATGATAATAACTTTGCATTGACTGATAAAGTATTTTTTGCAGACTCAAAAAACGGATGGCTAATAAGCAAAAATTTAATTTACAAAACCACAAACGGTGGCGAAACTTGGAGCAAAGTTTTTCAACATTATGGCGCAGATGATATTTTTGATTTTATTTCTTCATTATATTTCATTGATAAAGATAACGGATGGGCGGTTACGGCAAGTGAATGGTTTAACACAATATATTACACTTCAAATGGCGGCAAAACTTGGGAAAGCATCGGTGGAATAGATGACCGTGTTCCAACTTATCCTGCAAAAATTTATTTTAATAATAAAAATGAAGGCTTTATCGTAGGATCACGACAAACTGAACCTGTAAGCAGTAAAGTATTCCTTCAAACAAAAGACGGCGGTAAAACTTGGAAAAAATCTGAAATAATTTATCCCGGTGATTATATGGAATATACCATTTTAAAGGATATCACTTTTGCCGATGAAAAAAACGGATTTGCTGTTGGCAATTTTAACGACATCGGAATGTATGAATATGAACGGGATATTTATCAAGGCGGAATGATTTTAAGAACAACCGATGGCGGTGAAACATGGGTTAGAAAAGATTACGGAATTCGGGGAGAAGAATTGAATGCGGTTTCTTTTCCTACTTCAACAACCGGATTTATTGTCGGGCATGAAACAATTATGGCAACAACAGATGGAGGTGAAACCTGGAAATTTCAAAATCCCGGAGTTGCTGAATGTGAATTAAATTCCGTTCATTTTACAGATGCGGAAAACGGTTGGGCAGTTGGACGCGATGATAATTGGCATGGTCTTATTCTTAAATATGATAAAGATGTTAAACCGATACCATTTGATTGGTCAGCCAAAATTACTTTTACTAATAATGAAGAAAATTACGATAATAAGAATTTGTTTTTCGGACAAAGTAAATATGCAACTGATGGAATAGATGAATACCAAGGTGAAGTAGCACTCCCTTCTCCTGTTCCAAATGTATTTGATGTTAGATTTAAACTTCCGGTTACTCCAGCCATTTATTCTTTCATTGATAAGCGAAACATTGAGGAAAATGAGGTAACTTGGAACATCAATATACAATATGATAAGTTCCCATTAAAAATAAATTGGGTAGTGCCAAGGGTAATTGATGAAAACAATGATGAAATTTATTTAACCGATGGAATTGATGGAAGTTATTTAAACATCAAAATGAGAGATACTTCCGAATTGGTTTTTGAAACAAAACCACAATTTAACACAATGAAAATTATTTATAAGAGAAATCAATCTCTGAACAAATCACTTGCATCGGAAAATATTTTACAAGATCAAACTCTTTTACCGAAGGAATTTGCACTGCATCAAAATTATCCTAATCCGTTTAATCCTAATACAAAAATAAAATTTGATCTTCCTGAGCCTTCAAATGTGGTTTTATCAGTTTATAATATTTTGGGAGAAAGAGTTACTGAACTTATAAATAATCAAATGGATGCGGGATTCCATGAAATTAATTTTAACGCAAATAATTTACCTTCGGGGATTTACATTTACAGAATTGATACAGAAAAAAATCACACTGCTAAAAAGATGCTGTTGGTAAAATAAAAAATAATAAAAATATATAGCTGAAATTTCATTTTAAAAATAAAAAAGAGGAGTTCGCAAAAGTGCTTACTCCTCTTTTTAGTTTGGTTAGGATAAAATTTTATTTTACTATTTTAAAGTCGCATTAAGAACAATTTCGGTTCCTGTTAATACTTTTGAAACCGGACAATTCTTTTTTGCATCTTCTGCAAATTGTTGAAATTTTTCGTTATCAATTCCTTCAATTTCGGCTTCGGTTGTAACTTCAATTTTTGTAATTGAAAAACCTTCACCAACTTTTTCAAGATAAACTTTATCTTCTGTTTTTACGGAAATCGGTCTGAATCCGTTTTTTGCCAGCGCAGCAGAAAGCGCCATTGAATAGCATCCTGCGTGAGCCGCAGCAATTAATTCTTCCGGATTTGTTCCAGTTCCCTCTTCAAATCTTGTTGAAAAAGAATATTGTCCATCCAAAGCTCCGCTTTCGGTTTTTACTGTTCCTTTGCCTTCGCGAAGATCGCCGTTCCATTGAGCATTTGCCTTTCTAATAGGCATAGTTTTCTCTCCTTATTTAATCACGAAATTAAATTTATTTTAATTTATAAAGTTATGTTACAAATACAAGAATTTTTTGAAAGATCTTTTGCTAATTTTAATAATAAAATTATTCTGATCTTTTTTCTTCTTCTTTTGCAACTGATCTAACTTTATTTATCATTTCATCATTAACTTCATTTACATTGTGAACTGTTTTTGCGTGTTCGGCAACTTTTTGTAAAAGTTCATCTTCGGTTTTTGCACGAACAACTCCGTCACAATCAAAACCTACATCACGGCAGCGAACAACTTTTTCTTTTTCCATCTTTCTCATTCCCAAATTAATTTTATGTTTTTCTTGAACCTGCAACAACCATTACAATTCCCGCAACAACCGCAATTCCACTGGCAATTGGTGTAATCGGCACTGTTTCTTTTGATTCTGATTCAATTTCGAGCGGACCTAAATCAGCAACTTTTTCTTCTTTTGTAAAACTGAATCCGCCAAAAATAAATCCTAAAATTCCCAACACTATCAAAACAACTCCAATGATCGTTAAACCTTTCATATCATCCTCTCATTTATTAATCGTGCTCATATTAATATCATAAGAGTTGTTTTAATTAAATTCAACTAAAATATTTTAAATTCAAAATTCAATTTCTTTATCCCAATCCAAAATTCCGTTTTCTAAATGATAGACTTTTTCAAATCCTAATTGCTTCATAAAAACTCCGGCATCGTAACTGCGGTGACCGGCTCTGCAATACAAAAAATAACTTTTATCTTTCTCCAATTCTGAAATTCTTGCCGGAAATGAATTTGAATAAATATCAATATTAACGGAATTTGGAATGTGTCCCAAACTAAATTCATCTGGAGTTCGCACATCAATCAAAATAGAGTTTTTATCTGATTTCATTTTAGAATGAAATTCTTCTGTAGAAAGATTTATTACTTCGTAATTTCTATCATTCATATCAATAAATTTTTGTTAAATAGAATGTGATGTATTATTATTATAGTAAGAAGAGTTTTTTTAAATAACCACTCTAATTTTTATGGGAACCGAATTTCAATTAGATTTTTTAATTAAAGTTTCTATTTCAATTCTACTTGGTGGAATTGTAGGTGTAGAAAGAGAGTTTGCAAAAAAAAGCGCCGGAATTAGAACTCACATGCTGATTTGCGGAGTATCTACTTTATTAGTCGGGATAGGATATGCTTTTGCTTTCAGTTATGAATCAATTAGTTTAAATGATTTTTTTCAAGCTGATCCTTATCGAATTATTAGTGCGATTATTACCGGCATTGGATTTATTGGGGCAGGCACAATTATTCAGCGTGAAAGCAAAGAAAGAATTGATGGATTAACAACAGCCGCTTCGTTATTATTTGTTGCAGCGATTGGAATGGCAGTCGGGTTGAATCAATATTATTTGGCAATTGGAAGTACTATAATTTTACTTTTGGTAAATTATTTAATAAGAATTTTACAATTTTGGATAATGAAAAAGATAAACTATAAAGTTCATGATTAATGACAGCATTCGACTTCAATTCCAATTTCCGATGTTGAAATTTTCGGGCTTACATACGGAATACCCAAATTCAATCCGCGCATAATAAAAATTATTGCAAGCAGCACGGCAAAAACCGGAACAAGTTTTGTCATTTTTTTTCTAGTGCTCAAACTAACGACTTTTCCGAAAGCCGCCACCGTAAACATAATAGGAAAGGTTCCTATTCCAAAAGCAAGCATGAACATCATTCCATCAAAAGTTGAGCCCATTGCAACGGCTCCGGCAATTCCGGTGTAAACTAATCCGCATGGTAAAAATCCGTTCAATATTCCCAAAACAAATATTGATCTTTGTGATGATTTTGTAAAAAGTTTACCGATCGCAAATTTCAGTTTAGTTAAAATTATTTCGATGAATGTAATTTTCAGAAATGAATTTTGATATTTTTTAGGTTGAATTATAAAAAGAATTATGGCCACGCCGAGTGCTATTGATAAATATTGCTGAAATCCGGCAAACATCAATTGACTTCCGAAAAGTCCGAAAATTGCGCCGATAAAAACGTAAGTTAAAATTCTTCCGAAGTTGTATGAAACTCTGCTTGTCAGATATGAAATTTTTGTTTCAAAATTTTGAGGTAATGCAAGCGCTATTGGTCCGCACATTCCAATGCAATGCAAACTTCCAAACAATCCGATCAAAAAAGCTATGTAATATTCCATTTTCTAATTTTTATTTACATAAGATTAATAACACTTTCAGAGAAATATTCTTTTTGTCCCAAATTCCATTGAACTGAAATCCGCCAGATTCCTTTATCCAATTTTCCGGTATTAATTATTTGCGAAAAATCAGGATTAACTTGAACCGGCAATTTAAAATCTTTTTTCATATCCGAAGGTCTGTAAAGAAAAATTTCGCCCGAGATATTTTCATCTGAGATTTTAGGAAATTGAAGTTTCAGATTTTCTTTTTCGACTAAATAATTTATAATTGCGCCGTCATCTTTTGTTCTGTTTAATTTATCAATTTTACTTTGATATTTTATTTCTTCTTCGTAATAATTCGGCGTTACAAGATCAACATCCTGCATCATAAAAAAGCCGACCATTGTAAGTGTAAGTAAAACAAAAACAATATAAGTAATTCCGATCTTATGACCCCAATTTAATTTCATCAAAAATCCTTTCTCAATTTTGAACTTTTCCCAAGAAGGAAGTATCAACTTCTTTGATCAATTCTCCGTTGGCAAAAATTTCTAAATCGATTGTTGTTAAAGTTCCTTGCAATTCTTCTTTCGGTAAAATAAGCATAATTTTTGTTTCAACAATTTCCTGTGAACCGGCTTGCAAATTTTCTCCAAGCACCT
This sequence comes from uncultured Melioribacteraceae bacterium, assembly GCA_965365345.1. Lineage (GTDB taxonomy): Bacteria > Bacteroidota > Ignavibacteria > Ignavibacteriales > SURF-24 > CBDUBH01. Next base: position 33,703 of record CBDUBH010000014.1, on the reverse strand, counting down.
TAACTTCAGCAGGAATTCCTTTCACTTTCAACTCAATGTTTTTTTCTTCAAATGTTTTATTATTGATTTTCAGATCGTAAACATTGCTGATCTTATTACCCGGTTGCTCTTGTGAAAGAAGTCCGGGCGTTCGTAAAATATTAACATCAATTGCCGTTCTTGTTAAAACCGCGTAAGTTAATCCGCTTAAAAGAACTAACAACAGCAACGAGTAACTTAAAATTCTCGGCGTAACTTTGAATTTCTTTCCTTCCAAAATTCCTTTCATTGATGCGTAGCGTATTAAACCTTTCGGCTTGTTTACTTTTATCATAATATCATCACAGGCATCAATGCAAGCAGTACAGTTTACGCATTCAATTTGTGTTCCGTTGCGGATATCAATTCCGGTGGGACAAACAGCAACGCATTTTCTGCAATCAATACAATCGCCGGTATTTTCGGCGATTAATTTTCCTCTCGGTTCGCCGCGTACATGATCGTAAGCAATTACAAGTGAATCCTGATCAAGCAAAACTCCCTGCAATCTTCCGTAAGGGCAAACCAAAATGCAGGCTTGTTCTCTGAACCAAGAAAATATCCAATAAAAAACTCCGGTAAATGCAACAACGGCAATAAAAGCCGAAAGATGATTTGAAGGAGAATCGGTTACAAGCATTTTTAGTTTATCAATTCCGATTATCCATGCAAGAAACATGTTGGCTATCAAAAATGAAATACTTAAAAATATTAATTGCTTTGATACTTTTTTGAATATTTTTTTTCTGTTCCACGGAGCAAGTTTTAATGCGCGCTGCTGTGCGGAATCGCCTTCGATCCAATATTCAATTCTGCGAAAAACCATTTCAAGAAAAATTGTTTGCGGACAGATCCAACCGCAAAAGATTCTTCCGTAAACTGCGGTAAACAAAAATAAAAATACAACGGCAGAAACCATGGCAATAAGAAAAATAAAAAAATCCTGCGGACCGAAAACTTGTCCGAACAGGATAAATTTTCTTTCGAGAATATTAAACAGGAAAAAAGGATTTCCATTAATTTTTATAAAAGGCATTCCGAAGAAAAATCCCAAAAGAATTATGCTTACAATCGTTCTTGCATTGTAAAATTTTCCTTCAGGTTTTTTAGGAAACATCCATTTGCGTTTTCCTTCGTTGCTTACAATTCCTAAAGTATCTCTGAATTTTTCTGTCTTTGTATTTTCTTTTGTTTCAATCATATTTTTTATGTATTTGAATTTTGTGCTGCCGCGGTGCTATCTGTTGCGGGAGCCATTTTTTCGCCTTCGGGCTGTTTCGGATTAGCCGGATTTGTTCCTTCCAAAGTTAAAACGAAACTTGCCACTTCTTGCATTTGTTGCGGATTTAATTGACTTTGCCAGGCAATCATTCCTTTTGCGGGAACTCCGTATTTTATAACTTTAAAAACATCAGTAATTTTATTTCCATGAATCCAATATTCATCGGCCAAATTCGGGCCGACAAGTCCTTCTCCATTTTGTCCATGACAAACTGCGCAATTTGTTGTATAAATTGTTTTTCCGTTTTGAATTGAGCCGGCATCTTTTACAAAAGTAACGTTTTCTTCAGAGATAAGTTTCCCGCTTCTGAATAAAATTTCTTTTTGAAGTTCTGCTGCCGCAACTTCTTCCTGATATTCTTCAATTTGTAATTTTCCTGTATCGAAAACGTGATAGTAGAAAAAGTAAATAAACGCAAAAACTATTGAGCCGTAAAAAAGAATATTAAACCATGGCGGAACTTTATTGTTCAATTCTTTAATTCCGTCATAATCATCATCAAGCATAATTTCATTTTCATTTTCAACCGGAACTGCATTTGATAATTTTCCTTTTATAAATTTCCAGATTGAAAATTGTTGTTCGCCCGGTTTTATTTCTTTAGTTCCAAAAGTAAAAACAAGCCAGAACATTAATCCTACAAAAACCAGCAGAAATAAAAACCAGTATTTTACGTAGTTCTGCATATTCATTTCTTCTGCAGGAACGCTTTCCTGTGCAAAAACAAAAGCCGGAATTAAAAGATTCCACAGCAAAACATAAAATGTTTTTGAAGTTGAAATCTTTTTTGCAAAATTTTTAATCGCCATAATTATTTCCATTATTTTTATTTTCTTTGTTTGAATCCAACGGCATATTACTCATTTTTTTGATGTATTTTTTGTCGGCTTTAACTGCCCAAATTACAATCCCGATAAATACCAATAAAAACATTACCATTACAATTATCGGCATAACTCCGGATTCAAAATTTTCGAAGTATTTTGATAGCATTTTTTTTACTCTGCGTTTGTGACTTTTATATCAGTGCCGAGCCGCTGCATATATGCAATTAGTGCAATTATTTCTTTATCACTCGTAACTGCAATTCCGGCCTGCTGCAATCCTTTTGCAATTTCATCTGCTTGACGAGTAAAATCGGTAATTGCTTGCTGTTCGTAATCTTTTGCATAAGGAACTCCGATTGATCGCATTGCTGAAATTTTAGCAACAACATCATTCGGATCCATTTTATCATTTACTAACCAGGGATATGGCGGCATAATTGAACCGGGCGACATTGAAGTAGGATCTTCCATATGATAATAATGCCATGAATCAGAATATTTTTTTCCAACTCTGTGAAGATCGGGTCCGGTTCTTTTTGATCCCCATAAAAACGGATGATCGTAAACAAATTCACCGGCTTTGGAATATTCGCCGTATCTTTCCGTTTCAGATCTGAAAGGACGCACCATTTGCGAGTGACATCCAACGCAGCCTTCACGAATGTAAATATCCCTTCCGTGCAATTCAAGCGGCGTATAAGGCTGAACGCTTGCAATTGTAGGAATGTTTGATTTTATCAAAAATGTAGGAACCATTTCAATAATTCCGCCGATTAAAATAGCAACTGTTGCTACAATTGTAAATTGAATCGGGCGGCTTTCGATCCACCTGTGACCTTTTTCACCGTTATGACTTGGCACAACCGCAGGAACTTCTGCAGGTTCATCTGCAAGAAAACTTCCTTGCTTTGTAGTTTTATAAATATTATAGATCATAATCAAAACACCGGTAAAATACATTCCGCCGCCGATTGTTCTTGAAATATACATCGGAGTAATTTCAATTACGGTTTCCAAAAAGTTTGGATATTGAAGAACTCCGAGCGGAGTGAATTGTTTCCACATTAATGCCTGAGTTAACGATGCCCAGTAAAGTCCAAGCACGTAAAAAACTATTCCGAGTGTTCCGATCCAAAAGTGAACATTGGCTAATTTTTTTGAATAAAGCTCTGTTCTGAAAATTCTTGGAATAATCCAGTACAATACTGCAAAAGTTAAAAATCCGTTCCAGCCCAAAGCACCAACGTGAACATGCGAAGGAATCCAATCAGTATAATGCAGCATTGCATTAACATTTTTTAATGAAAGCATTGGACCTTCAAAAGTAGCCATACCGTATGCGGTTACGGCAACAACAAAAAATTTCAAAACGGGATCTTCCTTGACTTTATCCCAAGCGCCGCGCAAAGTTAATAATCCGTTTATCATTCCGCCCCAGGATGGTGCAATCAACATAATTGAAAAAACCGTTCCCAAAGATTGCGCCCAATCCGGAAGCGATGTATATAAAAGATGATGCGGACCTGCCCAAATGTAAATAAATATCAATGACCAAAAATGAATTATTGAAAGTCTGTAGGAATATACAGGACGGTTTGCCGCTTTTGGTAAAAAGTAGTACATCAAACCTAAATACGGAGTTGTTAAAAAGAAAGCAACTGCGTTATGTCCGTACCACCATTGAACCAAAGCATCCTGAACCCCGGCATATACGGGATAACTTTTCATTAAAGTAACGGGAATTTCAATCGAATTTACAATATGAAGAACCGCAACAGTTACCCATGTTGAAATATAAAACCAGATAGCAACATACATGTGTTGTTCTCTGCGTTTTATAATTGTGCCTAACATATTAATTCCGAAAATAACCCAAACTACAGTAATTAAAATATCAATCGGCCACTCAAGTTCTGCATATTCTTTACTTGTTGTGTAGCCTAAAGGAAGTGTAATTGCTGCAAGAACAATTATAAGCTGCCAGCCCCAAAAATTCAGCATGCTTAAAGTATCGTTAAACATTCTTGCTTTGCATAATCTTTGAAGCGAATAATAAACGCCCATAAAAATTGCATTACCCACAAAAGCAAAAATAACGGCATTTGTATGTAAAGGTCTTATTCTTCCGAAAGATGTATAAGGCAAGTTAAGATTTAATGCGGGCCAAAAGAATTGTGTGGCAACGGTCAAGCCTACCAACATTCCGATCACGCCCCAAAATATTGTTGCCCAGCTGAAATATTTAACTATTTTATTATCATAATTAATTACTTCAAGTTTAACATCATTTTGAAGCACGCGCGTTTTCGGCACATTGGCAGAATCATTTTGTAACGCCATCTGCTTAATTCTCCTAATTAGTTTTTTTATTTTCTATTTTTTTATTTTCAGTTTTTTCTTCTTTCTTTTTGTCGTCAAATAAAATTCTTACCGAAGGTGTGTATTTATCATCATACTGCCCGCTTTTGACTGCCCACAAAAAAGCAATTAAAAATCCGCCCGCAACAAGCAGACTGAAAAACATCAAAATTATAACAACATACATTATATCAATCCCCTCTTTTTTGCAATCAAATTTGTAAAAAGAGTTGCAATAAGAACAACCGTAATTGAACTTAACGGCATAAGGATTGCAGCAATAAGTGGCGATAAAATTCCTTTCACCGCAAATGAAATTCCAATCACATTATACAATAATGAAATAATAAGATTTATTTTAACAACTTTCATGCTTGAATGAGAAAATTTTATAAAATCAGGAATTTTATTAAATTTTTCCGCATCTAAAATTGCGTCGCATGCAGGTGAAAAATTATTTATATCTTCCGAAATTGAAATTCCGACATTGCTTTTTTTAAGCGCGCCGGCATCATTTAAACCATCACCCAGCATTAAAACTTTTTTGCCTTCAGATTGCAATTTAGAAATGAAATTCAATTTATCTTTCGGAGTTTGATTGAACAAAAGTTCGGCATCTTCAGCAAATATTTTTTTTAAATTTTCTTTTTCGCCTTCGTTATCGCCCGAAAGAAGTTTTATTTTGAAATTTTTCAGCGAATCAATTAATTCTTTCAAACCTTCGCGATAAATATTATTTATCTTAAAAAATCCTTTTTGAATTTCATCAATTGAGACATAAACTGTTGTATCAAATTTTGACTGCTGAAGTTCACTTTGATTTTGATTGACAAATTTACGCGAACCGATTTTTATCAAACTTTCATTTACTTTTCCTTCAATCCCCTCACCGGTAATTTCGCTGAAATCCTGAACTTCCAAAATTTTAGAATCATTGAATAATTCATAAATTTTTTTGCTTAAAGGATGGGAAGAATTCCTTACCAAAGTTCTTATTTTAGATTTTTCTTCCTGATTTATTTCATCACCGGAAAATTGAATTCCGGCAGAGTTTGATTTTGTAATAGTTCCGGTTTTATCAAAAACAATTGTATCAATTTCAGCAATATTTTCAACAACAATATCATTTTTCAAATAGAATTTATTTCTTCCGAAAATGCGCAATGTATTTCCCAAAGTAAAAGGTAGCGAAATTGCAAGCGCGCACGGACAGGCAATAATTAAAACTGCGGTAAAAACATTTACGGCTTTTTCAACTTCAAATTGAAGCCAGTAAAATCCGGCACCGAATGCAATCAGCAATACAATTATTGAAAAATATTTGCTGATGGTTTGCGTAAATTTGTAATAAGCATCTTCTTTATTTTCCGAAAAAGAATTATCGTTCCAAAGCTGCGTAAAATAACTTTGCGAAACTTCTTTTTGAATGCTTAATTCAATTGCTGAGCCAATTTGTTTTCCGCCGGCGTAAATTGTATTCCCGATATTTTTTTCAACGGGCTCATGCTCGCCCGTTACAAAACTGTAATCAATATTTGCTTTTCCTTTTATCAAAATTGAATCGGCGGGAATCAGTTCATTATTTCGAACAACAATTATATCATTCTTTTTTAAATTTGAAACCGGAACGCTGATCTCTTTTTCATCTTTTTTTTGAATTACGGCAAGCGGAAAATACGAGCGGTAATTTCTATCAAAATTTATTGAGTCGTAAGTTTTACTTTGAAAAAGTTTTCCCAAAAGTAAAAAGAAAAGTAACCCGGCTAATGAATCCAAAAATCCGGGTCCCGTTTGCGAAATTATTTCGTAAGCACTGCGGAAAAATAAAACCAGAATTCCTAGTGATATCGGGAAATCAATATTAATAATTTTCTTTTTTAAAGAGTTGTAAGCAGATTTGAAATAATCCGAACTGCAGTAAAAAAATACGGGAAGCGAAAGCAGCAAACTTAAAAGCCCGAGAAAAAATCTTACATCATTATCAACATTATCAACAATTGAAAGATACTCCGGAAAACTCAAAAGCATTATATTTCCGAATGCAAATCCGGCAATTCCTATTTTGTAATAAAGACTTTTATTTTGATTTTTGTTTTTCTCTTTTTCGAGTTGGTCAAGATTTAATTCCGGCTCGTAACCAAGCGATGCTAATATTTCAACAACTTCTCTAAGCGAAATTTTTTCTTCATAAAATTTGATGGAAATTTCTTTTTTAAGAAAATTAACTTTTGAATAAAAAACTGCGGGATCAAATTTGTAAAGATTTTCCAAAAGCCAGATGCAGCTGCTGCAGTGCATTTGTCTAACAAAAAAAGTTACGGTTGTAATTTTGCCATCGGTAAAATTTATAATTTTTTGTTTAACGGTTTCATCATCCAAAAATTCAAATTTATGTTTGAAAAGATTTTTATTTGGATTTAAACCCGGTGCGGAATTTAAATTATAATAATCACACAGATCATTTTGTGATAGAATTTCGTAAACGGTTTTACATCCGTTACAGCAAAAAAGTTTATCTTCAATATTAATAGAATTATCGCTGCATTTATCGCCACAATGATAGCAGATAAGATCTTCTTTTATTTCTATTTTTTCAGTTTGATTCATTATAAAATTTATATTGGGAACCGGAATTTTCGTGTAGATATGATAATTTATAAATTGTCACGATAAAGACAAAATTTCTGCAGGAAAATTAAGCAAAAATAAAATTATATCAAATGTCTGATTTTGATTTTCAGAGGTTCAATAATTACAAATCACTGTGAATTATTGATTAAAAATATTTTTATTAAATAATGGGATTTTGAAATTTCAATGGAATTGGTTTTTAACTTACTTAATTTTAATGAGATTTGAGAAATATGAAATTGACAGGAATCAAATTTGATCTTTTAAATTTTGAAGCGAAAACTTTTGTGTTAAATAAAATGAGTAAATTGATTTGTTTAAATTAAAAAACCCCTGAAAAATCAGGGGTTTCATAAAATATATTTGAATCAAAAATTACTCGCGAACAACCCAGGTTTTAACAACGGTTGTTACAGTCGGGTGAAGTTTTACGTTCACACTGTAAATTCCGAGTGCTTTGATCGGTTCTTCAAGATCAATTTTTCTACGATCAATTTCGTAGCCTTTTTCTTTAAGAGCATCAGCGATCATTTGAGTTGTAACAGTTCCGAAAATTTTATCTTCTTCACCGACTTTTACAGGAATTGTAACTGAAACTTTTTCGAGTTCAGCAGATAATTTTTCAGCTGCTTGTAATTCTTTTTCTCTTTTTTTAGAGAGTTGTTTTTTCTCTTCTTCAAGAGCTTTCATATTTCCTTTTTGAGCTGCAAAAGCAATATTGCGAGGAATTAAAAAGTTACGGGCATATCCATCTTTTACATCAACAATATCGCCAATTTGCCCAAGCTGGTCAAAGTTCTTACGCAAAATAACCTTCATTATTCCTCCATTACTTCAATGCTTCTGAAACATAAGGTAACAAAGCGATTTGTCTTGCTCTTTTAATAGCACTAACTAAATCCCTTTGATGAGCTGTACAGGTTCCGGTAATTCTTTTAGGAATTATTTTACCTTGCTCTGTAAGGAATTTAACCAAACGCTTTTCATCCTTATAATCAATATATTTTGTATTTGATTCGCAAAATCTACAGATTCTTTTATTTTTCATTTCATTACCAATTATTAAACTTAGTGATTATTGTTTAATAATTCAGATTCCTCGTCTGATAAAAACTTGTCGAATGAATTATCTTCATAAGCTAATTCTTCATCTTCGTGTGCATAAGCTTCATCAAGTTCGCCATTTCCTTTAGCCAATTTATTGAGGAACTGAATTCTTTTAGCTTTAATTTCAACGATGCTTCTATTGTGTCCGTCTTCAGTTTTCCAGCTTCTGCTTTGCAGTTCGCCATCAACCAAAACCGCACTGCCTTTTCTTAATCTGTCTCTACAGCTTTCAGCAAGTTTATTCCAAGCAACAACTCCAACGTAGCAAACATCTTCCTGCCACTGTCCGGTACTATCTTTGTACTTTCTGTTGGCAGCAATCGAAAAATTTACCACCGGTGTATTGTTCGAAGTTTGTCTGAAAATTGGATCTTTAGTTAAGTTGCCTGCTACTAATACGCTGTTTAATTCAGGCATTTTCAATTCACCCATCGCTTAAATCCTCCATCTTAGCTTTATAAGTTTTTAGCTTCGTTTTCTACCTTTTCTTCATTACCTTGTGAATTCGAATCAGAGCTTTCACTTTTTACTTCTTCCTTGTTTGCCTGAGCTTTCTGTGTCTTATTGTTTTCCAAATATTCTAAAGCAAATTTGTCCAGAACAATTGTTAAATGTCTAAGAATGTGCTCGTCTAATTGGTAAAGTCTGTCAAGTTTTGCAATCAAATCAGTTGGAGCAGTAAATCTGATCACAACGTAATAACCGCTTTTGGTTTTTTCAATTGCATAAGCCAATCTTTTTCTTCCCCATTTGTCAACGTCAACAATTTCGCCACCGTTAACTTTGATGAGATCAAGAATGCGGTTAATTGCCGATTCAATCAAATCTTCTTCGATTGCGGCATTAATTATAGCCATGCTTTCATAATGATTTCGCTTCATCGTCCTATGTCACCTCCCTTTGGACTTTAGGCCCTCAATCTGAATTGAGAGCAGGGTTTTTAACACTATTTCTATATTTTTTTAAAATGCAGTCTAAATATAACAATTATTTTATCAAAGGAGCAATTACTAAAGCAACGACCGACATTAATTTTATTAAAATGTTTATTGAAGGTCCGGAAGTATCTTTAAAGGGGTCTCCAACTGTATCGCCTACAACTGATGCTTTATGCGGTTCAGATCCTTTTCCGTATTTAATTCCATCAACAACCAATCCGCTTTCAATTAATTTTTTCGCATTATCCCAAGCTCCGCCGGCATTTGATTGAAATATCGCCATCAAAACTCCGCTGCTTGTAACCCCTGCTAATAATCCAGCCAACATTAGTTTATTTCCCAAAAATCCGATAAGAACCGGAACCAAAATCGCTAATAATCCCGGTAAAATCATTTCCTTTATTGCGGCTTTTGTTGAAATTTCAACGCATTTAGCATATTCTGCTTTTGCGGTTCCTTCTCGTAAACCGGGAATTTCCCTGAACTGTCTTCCTACTTCTAAAATCATATCTTTGGCGGCTCTTCCAACCGCTCCCATTGCAAGTGCGGAGAATAAGAATGGCAGCATTGCTCCGACAAATAATCCCGCCATGATTATAGGTTGAGAAAGATCAATTACACTGATATCAGCTTGAAACATATATGCGCTGAAAAGTGCAAGTGCCGTTAATGCAGCTGAACCAATTGCAAATCCTTTTCCGATTGCGGCTGTCGTATTTCCAACTGCATCCAATTTATCTGTTCTTTCACGTACTTCTTTTGGTAATTCAGACATTTCCGCAATACCGCCGGCATTATCTGAAATAGGTCCGTAAGCATCAACCGCTAATTGGATTCCAGTTGTTGAAAGCATTCCAAGCGCTGAAATTGCTATTCCGTATAAGTTTGCAAAATGATACGAAAGAATTATTGCAACGGAAATTACAATTATCGGAATTGCCGTTGACATCATTCCTACTCCAAGTCCTGCAATAATATTTGTTGCTGTTCCGGTTATTGATTGATTTGCAATTCCTTTAACCGGACCTCTATCGGTTGATGTGTAATATTCGGTTACCAATCCAATTACAACACCCGAAATTAAACCGATTATTGTTGCGTAAAAAACTCCGTTGGCTGTATAAAGAAAATTATTATAACTCCAACTTTCAGGCAGAACCATTTTGATAATTAGATATGTAACGAGAATCATAATTCCCGCTGCACCAAATTCACCCAAATTCAAAGCAGTTTGAGGATTTCCGCCTTCTTTAACTCTAACAAAAAAGCTACCTATTATTGAAATTAAAATTCCGAATCCTGCAATGAAAAGCGGAAGCAGAACAGCTTCAAGTCCAACTTCAGGAACTTGAGGATCTGCAAAAACTGCACCCAAAACCATTGTTCCGAGAATTGCTCCGACATAAGATTCAAAAAGATCTGCACCCATTCCGGCAACATCACCCACATTATCACCTACGTTATCGGCAATTGTAGCAGGATTGCGCGGATCATCTTCAGGAATACCTTCATAAACTTTTCCTGCAAGATCAGCGCCAACATCCGCAGCTTTTGTGTAAATTCCGCCGCCAACTCTTGCAAAAAGAGCAATTGACGAAGCGCCCAAAGAAAATCCGGAGATTACGTTGATGATTTTTCCGAGATTAAATTCAACTCCCCACAAATTACTATATACAATAAATAATGTGCTTAATCCTAAAACTCCTAAACCTACAACATTCATTCCCATTATTGCACCGCCTGAAAATGCAATCTGCAAGGCGGGTCCCAATCCTTTTCTTGCCGCATTGGTTGTTCTTACGTTTGCTTTTGTCGCTGCTTTCATTCCTAAGTATCCGGCTAAGGCAGAACAAAAAGCTCCGACCAGGAAGGATACTGCAATAAGCCAGGAAGAATCACTCCTGCCGTAATTTGCAAATGCAAGTAAAATAGCCACAACAACAACGAAAATCCCCAACACACGATATTCGGTTCTAAGAAAAGCAATTGCTCCTTCACGAATATAATTGGAAATTTCCACCATTTTAGGCGTACCGGGATCTTGTTTTGAGATCCAAGAATCTTTCCAAAAAGAAAATAATAAGGCAAGAAGTCCGAAAATTGGGGTCAGGTAAATGAATAATTCCATAGTATCTCCTAACTACCGTCAGTTTTAGTATTGTTTGAATTATTGTTTTGAAGGGATTTTATATTTTTACTATAAAAATCGAGTAGTTGTTTATAGCCGCCTTTAATAAACTCAGAAAAAAGATCTGAACAGAATTTAAGTGAAGGCGTAATAATTTCAACTTCCTCTGAAGTGAATTGAGTTAAAACATAATCCGCCATTTTCCCATCTTCAAAATTGCGCCCTATTCCGTATCTTATTCTGGGAAACTGATTTGAATTAAGATGGTAAATAAGGGATTTAATTCCATTATGTCCACCATCTCCACCGGATTGTCTAACGCGTATTTGCCCTAAAGGAAGATTAATATCATCACCTATTACCAGAATATCTTCAACATTAATTTGATATTCATTTAAAACATCAGCGGCTGCAACGCCGCTTAAGTTCATAAAAGTTGTAGGTTTAACAAGTAAAAATCTTTGATTATCCAAAACCCCTTCAGTTTGGTAATACTCTCCCTTAGAAGGCACAAATTTAAGATTATAAACATTTACGAAATAATCAAGTAAAATAAATCCAATATTATGCCTTGTATCTAAGTACCGCTTTCCGGGGTTCCCTATTCCAAGAATTACTCGCAAATCAAATTATTCTTCTTCTGATGCAGCTTTACCTTTTGCAATAACTTCAGGTTGAGTTGGTTCAGTTTCACCTTCTACAGGTTCAACTTCAGCTTTTTTGCCAACAATCGCTACAATTACAGCTTCAGGACTATTCAAAATTTCAACATTTTTAAATGAAACATCACTTACATGAATTGAATTGCCTACGTTCAAATCTTCAATATTAACTTCCAGATGTTCAGGTAATTCTTTTGCCAAACATTTAATGCTTAATTTGTGAATGATCTGATCAATAACACCGCCGTTTTTAACGCCGATAGAATTTCCAATTAAAAGAACGGGAACTTCAACTTCAATTTCCTGATCTTGTAAAACGCTTAAAAGATCAAAATGAACTACTTTATCAGTAATAGGATCAAATTGAATATCTTTTAAAACGCAAGTTACCGGTTCTTTATCGCCGATTTTCAAATTTACCAAATGTGCTTCCGATGTAAATACAACGGGTCTTAATGAATTTTCCGCAACATCAAATGAAACCGGTTCTATACCTCTGCCGTACAAAACGCCGGGAATGCGACCTTCTCTTCTTAATTTTTTATTATCGCTTTTGCGGATTGTTTTTCTTTCGTTGGCAATTAATGTTAATTCTGCCATATATTTTCTCCAAGTTATTTCTTAAATCTTAGCCTTTATCAATATCGAACAGCGAACTGATTGATTCATCTCTGTGAGTTCTTAAAATTGCTTCGGCAAATATTTCCGATGCAGTTTTTATTTCAATTTTTGTATTATGCGAAACATTAAGGTTTATTGTATCGGATACAAATAATTTTTCAAGGTGCGAATTTTCTATCCGGTGAATTGCTTTTCCGGAAAGAAGAGGATGCGTAACCGCTCCGTAAATTTTGTTTGCACCATTTTTTTTCAATGCTTCGGTTGCGGCAACAAAAGTTCCACCGGTATCAATAAGATCATCAACCAAAAGAACATCTTTTCCTTCCACACTTCCAATTAAGTTCATTACTTCCGAAACATTTGGCGATGGTCTTCTTTTATCAATTACCACCAAATTTGCACCTAATTTTCTTGAATATGCTCTTGCAAGTTTAATTCCGCCAACATCAGGTGAAACCACAACAAGATTATCACTCAAGTTCATAAAATCTTTAAAAAAGATCGGCGAAGAGTAAAGATGATCAAAAGGAATATCAAAAAATCCCTGAATCTGTGCCGCATGAAGATCCATCGTAATTACACGATCAGCGCCGGCGGTTGTTAAAAGATTTGCAACTAACTTTGATGTAATTGCTACTCTCGGCTGATCTTTTCTATCTTGTCTTGCATAACCGAAATAAGGAATAACCGCTGTAATTCTTTTTGCAGATGCTCTTTTTGCCGCATCAATCATTATAAGAAGTTCCATCCAGTTTTCTGCCGGAGGAGGTGTTGATTGAATTAAAAAAACATCCCTGCCGCGAATATTATCTTTATACTTTACCCAAATTTCACCATCGCTGAATCTTTTGTGCTCAATTTCGCCTAAAGTAATATTTAAATTATCCGCAATTTTTTGCGCTAATTGTAAATTTGAATTTCCGGCAAATACTCTAAATTCGGTACCTGACATTTTTCGCAAACCAAAATAATGTAAATTTCAAAAATAAATAAAACTTTTTAGTAAATCAATAATTCTTATTTTACCCGAAGCAGCTTATCTCTATTTTCTTTTTATTAAATCAATTTTCAAATTACATTTTCAATAATTTTCAAACTTCATTTTTGATTGATCGTATATAAATTCTTAAATCACTAAAATGAAATTCCGGAAATATTAAATTTGAAAATCGAATACTTTATTTTTCTAAATCTTACTCTATATAAAAATCTTATTTATTCTTTTTAAATAAAAATATGATCACAATCAGCAAAACCGAAAATGCCAGAATATAAATCCATACGGGTGTTTCTTTCAATTTGAACGGGCGGAAAGTTGTGGTCAATGTTTTTCCGGTACCGATTTCGGAAAGGTCATATTTCCAGGTTAACACATTTACATCTTTATTATGCGCGTTATGTGTAACTATATCGCCGGGAATATAATAAATATATGTAACTGCAAATTTTTTCGGATCAATTCCAAATCCGGTTGCAACGGGTGGAACAAATTGCGAAAATATTTTTTGTCCGGCGGCTCCGTTTTTCAATGAAAAGTTAGAATCGCGGAAGAATTTTATCTGATTCAATGAATCAATGTGAACGAATTCAAATTCAATTTTCCCGTGCATCGTACTGTCATTTCCATCAAAATAAACTTCAACATTATTTATAGTGTTGAAATTTGCAGTGAACACGTTTCGCAAAGAATCAGCATCAAAAAGTCCGAATTCTTTCATCATTACGGAATCCTGAGCCGTTGCAACACGCATTGTGTAATGTACGAACATATCACCACTGCCATCGGTTTTCAAAGTTGTTTTTTGATAATAATCAATACACCCTTGAAAAATAACAGCTAAAAGTATAAAATAAATATAGATCCTTTTCATTGATTTTTCATTGAATTTAATTTGGCTGTGAAAAATAATCAAATTAACAAATATTTCATAACGCGAAATTTAATTATTTAGAAACTTTTAAAGAAACAAAAACATTCTTATTTTTACGGAGTTTATTTTAATAAGGTTTAAACTTTGGAGTAATTTATGCCGACTTACGATTATAAATGTTCGGATTGCAATTTTACATTTGAAAAATTTCAAAAAATGACGGATGAGCCGATTACTGTTTGTCCTGAATGCGGCGGAAAAGTTAAAAGATTAATTGGCGCGGGAGCGGGACCGATTTTCAAAGGAACCGGATTTTATCAAACAGATTATAAAAATAACGGTTCAAAAAAATCTTCATCTGAAAGTATGAATAAAAAATCAGGTGATGTAAGGAAGGATTAATTTTAGTTTTAATTCTTGTATAAAAGATTTTTGTTATTTATCGTTAATCAGACAACCCCCTTTTATCCCCCTTTTTTAAGGGGGAATTTCAATTACAAAGTTTTTATCATAATTCCAATTTATAATTTTCCTGGAAGTTTGTTAACATTTTTCAGGTTAAAATAAAATTTATAAGGATTTATTTTTTTAAAATAAAAAAAATTTTTTGCTTTAAGGAAATAATATCAATAGTGATTTAAAAAATTAAAGGGAACAATTAAAATTGCTCCCTTTATATTTTCAAGATTGAAATTTTTTGAAAAGGAATTTTTATTTTTCACTTTTCAGAAAATCAAATTTTACAATAAACCTTTTTCCGCAAGCCATCTTTCGGCATCAATTGCAGCCATGCAGCCGGTTCCCGCAGCTGTAATTGCTTGTCTGTATTGTTTATCGGCAACATCGCCTGCGGCAAAAACGCCTTCAATATTAGTTTTTGTCGTTCCGGGTTCAACAATTAAATATCCGGTTTCATCCATATTCAAAATGCCTTTGAAAATATCTGTATTTGGTTTATGCCCGATTGCAATAAAAACTCCGGTTGCATCAACTGTTTGAGTTGAACCGTCAATTAAATTTTCTAAAACTACACCGGTAACGGATTTTCTGCCGTTTTCATCAGTCCCTAAAACTTCTTTTATAGTTGAATTCAAAATAAATTTCACTTTTGGATTTTCCATAGTTCTTTCAACCATAATTTTTGAAGCTCTGAATTCTTCCCTTCTGTGAACAACAATAACTTCCGATGCATGCTTTGTTAAATAATTTGCTTCTTCCATAGCCGTATCGCCACCGCCAACAACAATTACTTTTTGATTTTTGAAAAAGAAACCATCGCAGGTTGCGCACGCAGAAACTCCGTAACCTTTAAATTTATGAATGCTCGGAACATCAAGCCATTTTGCAGTTGCGCCGGTTGCAATAATTACAGCATCGGCAGTGTAAATTTCTTCATAAGATTTTATTACAAAAGGATGTTTTGTAAAATCAACTTCGGTAACTTCTTTAAAGAAAGATTGTGCGCCAAATCTTAACGCCTGTTTACGCATAATATCCATTAAAACCGGACCTTGAATTCCATGTTCAAATCCCGGATAATTTTCAACTTCGGTTGTAATTGTTAATTGTCCGCCCGGTTGAATTCCCTCAAAAATTACGGGATTCAAATTTGCGCGGCCGTTATAAAGCGCGGCCGTTAATCCCGCAGGACCCGAACCGATTATCATGATTTTAAAGTGAGTGTCACTTGAATTTTTTGATTGTGAAAGAAAATCTAGATTTACATTTGTTTCCATTATAAAATCCTTATTCAAAATATTATTTATATAACTGAAAAATAATCAAAAAGAATATTTTCTATTTCATAAATTTGTAATTTACTATTATTTTTATTGAAATTTTTATCTGCAAAAGTTAAGCGATAATCCCATTCTTCAACAGGGTCTTTTCCTAATACTTGCCAAGTACCGTTTTTATTGGTTTCTATTAGATTCAATCTTTCTGCCAAAGGTTCAAAACTTTTTCTTTCGATTTTTTTCTCGCGCGAAGTTTCGAACCATGTTACGGTCTTATATTCAAGTTCGTATAAATTTCCTTCACTATTTTTTACAGCCGAAAGTAGAATTTCAAAATTTGAATTTTTGTATTTTGAGACTTTGTGAAGTTCCGAATTTGATTCAATTACCGAAAGTCTGCAATCGGAATAATTACTGAAAACTGCTGATTGAATTTCAAATTGATTTTCTGAATTTTGAAAATGTTGAAAATCATCTTTCCAGATATTTTCATAATCATCAATATTTTCAATTAGTTTGGGAATTAATTCAAAACCTTTTTCATAAATGAATTGCATCATTTCAGGAAATTTCATTTTTGAAATTTCATTTTTGAAAATAGATTTTTCCAAATCGAAGAGTGATTCCAAAACATAACTTTGCTTTAACGCGTCTTCGGTTGTGAACTCTGAAAAATCTCCGGTTTCGGCAATGTTTATAATTTCTTTTTTATGTTGAAGCGAAAATACAGGATTCAAAAGAACGAACGCACTTAAAATTCCATCAGCATCAAAATGATTGTTCGAAACAATTTCAATTCCGTTAAGGTAATCATTTTTGAACGGTGATTCAATTAAATTAAATACAATCTCGGTTGAAGTATCGGCTTTAAATTCTTTCGGAGTTGAATTTCCATGCCAGTGACTTAATTCAAGTTTTGCGGGAAAAGATCCATCAACGCAAACTACATTATTTCTTTCGTTAAGGAATTTTTCAAATATAAATTTCATTTCTTGTCTTTTATTTTTTTTGGAAATATAACAATTAAGAATGGAAAAATCTAAAATTGAAAAGATGTAAAAATACAAAGATGAAAAGATTAAGATTTGTAAGATTGGAAATCATAAATGTTATTGCGAGGAAATGAAATGACGAAGCAATCTCTATTTTGTATTTTGTAAACCCTCACCTCTTATTCCTCTCCTTAAAAAGTGAGAGGAAGTTTTGAAAAATTAATTTGTCATTTCGAATCCGCCTTAGGCGGAGAGAAATCTTTATTAAAGCAAAAAAGATTGCCGCGTCGTTTCGATTTCATCTTCACACCCAATGACAAAATCAAAATTTAATCTTTCTAATCCTTTTATCTTTTTAAATTTCTCTCTGTGTCTTTGTGTCTCTGTGGTAAAACTTTTTTCCTGAAAATTTACTTTTTCAAAAATTCTGCGTTGCGTTTTAATCCTTTTAATTTGCTCCTTTTTATCGGACTGAATTCAAATATTTTTTTGAAATCCGGATTTTCCATTTGTAAAATTTCTGAAATTTTAAATTCTTTATTTTTATTTTCAAGTTTGAATTTCGGTTCACCGGTTTCTTTTTTGAATTTTATATTCCACGGACAAACTTCCTGACAAATATCGCAACCAAAAATCCAATTCTCAAATTTTCCTTTAAACTCATCTGCAATTTCGCCTTTATTTTCTATTGTTAAATATGAAATGCATTTGTTCGCATCAACAACATATTCTTGAGCAATTGCGTTTGTCGGGCATGCATCAATACAGCGCGTGCAAGTTCCGCAAAAATCTTCAACTTGTTCTGAAAAATTAAAATCATAATTCGTAATTATATTCGCGAGAAAAATCCAACTCCCGAATTCTTTTGAAATTAAATTTGTGTGTTTGCCGATCCAGCCCAAGCCGGCTTTTTTCGCCCAGACTTTATCCATAACAGGACCGGTATCAACATAATAAATTGCATCAAATTCCGGATCAATTTCTTTTAAAGATTTTATTAACTGATCTAATTTATCCCAAAGCACAAAATGATAATCAACTCCCCAAGCATAGCGCGAAACTTTTCCGGTATCTGGTTTTTCTGAATATTCTTCATTAATAAAATAATTTTTAGCAAGTGAAATTACGCTTTTAGCATTTGGAAAAATATTTTTAACATCGCGGCGCTTTTCGATATTTTTTTCCATGTACGCCATTCCGGCTTGAAAATTTTTGCTTAACCAAATTTCAAGATTTTGAATTTCGTCTTTTAATTCTTGGGCTTTTGCAAATCCGATTAAATCGAATCCAATTTCTTTTGCTTTATTTATTACAATTTGATTATCAAGCATTTTTGTTTAGTTAACAGCTTTCAGTTTGTTAGTTTTCAGTTTAATTTAATTACTTTAAATTTTTGAATTCTTTATCATAATTTTTCGAAATAAAAAGTTAAAAAGATTTGAGAAGATTTTTGAGAATGCGAATAATTCAAGATTGAGATTGAAATTAAACTCTCATAATGAAAATAATACTTTAATAATTATTTAGTCCATCTTAAACTTAATCTTTTCGTAACAAAAAAAGGATTCCGGACAAGCCGGAATGACAAAGTTGTAAAAGTAGTAATAAGAATAAATTGGAAACAACCTTCTTTTATTCCCCTTTTTTTAAGGGAGAATTATAAATCGAAGATTTCTCTCCGCCTAAGGCGGATTCGAAATGAATTTTAGCAATATTGAATATAAAATTTGTCATTCCGGCTTGTCCGGAATCAGAAAAATTTTTCTTCTATTCTTCGTATATATCTACTTTTCTTTTCCGCTGTCTGATTCCCGATGCGCTTCGCTTGCGTGAATGACAGCGTAATCTAAATCTTCCAAATCTTTGAATCTTTGAATCTTTGAATCTTTTTAATTTTTAATTGATTATTACCATTTCAATTGTTTTTTGTAAACTCTTACGAAAACATTTTCACCTTCAATTTTTGTTTCGTATGAATCCAATCCTTTGCCGCCGCTTTTTAATTTTCCGGTGCGCAGATCAAATTCCCAGCCGTGCGCGGGACAAACCACATGGCAATTTTCAACAAAGCCATCGTAAATTATTGCCGAATGCTGATGCGGACAAACATTATTGACGGCAAAAATTTCGCCATCAATTTTGAATACCGCAATTTCAACATCATCAACTAAAAACTTTTTCCCTTCTTTTTCTTTAAGATCTTTTATACTGCAAACTTTTTTAAATTCATTTTCAGTTTCGAACATTAAATTTCCTCAAATTTTTCTTTTATTTTATATCCTTTTTCAGATTGTTCAACAGTTACATAAGCAGAAAACGGATCATGCTCAAAGAAAAGTTTCCAATCTTCTTCCAAAGCATTGCGTAAATATTTTTTCTTTTCTTCTAAAGTTACAACCGGCTGCAAATCGTAGCCCATAATGTACGGCAAATGAATGTGCGATGAAAACGGAAGCAGATCACCGCTGTATAAAATCGTGTTTGATGAATCTGAAATTTTTACGAGCTGCTGTCCAAATGTGTGTCCGTTTATTACAAAAGTTTCGATCTCATCATCAATTTGTGAATTTCCATCAAGTAAATTTAGAACTCCGGCTTCGTAAAGCGGAATGAAATTTTGTTTTAAATAACTTCCTCTATCGCGATCGCTCGGATTTTTTGCCCATTCAAAATTTTGTTTTTGCACGAAATATTTTGCATTGGGAAAAGCCGGAATCAATTTTCCGTTTTCTTCAATAACTGCACCTCCAGCGTGATCAAAATGAAGATGAGTTAAAATTACATCCGTAATTTCATTTTTATCAATTTGAAATTCTGCAAGTGAACTTAAAAGCGCATTTTCTTTTTGTTCGATATCATAAATGAATTTTGATTTTTCATCCCACTTTTCGCCCATTCCGGTATCAATCAAAATCTTTTTATTTTCAGAAATTAATAAAAGAAGCCGTGCAGCAAGCGTTACGCGGTTTACTTCATCGGCGGGATTATTTCTTTCCCACAAAGTTTTAGGAATTATTCCGAACATTGCACCACCATCTAATTTAAATGTTCCGGAATTGATCTGATGAATTTTGTATTTGCCGATCTGCATAAGATTTTCCCTAAGCAAAAATTTTAACTGTGAAATTTATTTATTTGAAAAATTTATGACCACAGACTTTGCCGGAGTGACATTTTTTACAATATCAAATGACTTTTCGCATTAAAATACTTTTCAATAAATTAAGATCAAACAACCCCCTTTTTTAATGGGAAATTTTAATTGCAAAGATATTTGATATCAATTTTATTTTAAAATAAAAAAACCGTAATTCAAAAATGAACTACGGTTTAATAAAAATTTTTAAAGATTAACCGCGGCCAACTTCATCCAGCCAATCTTTTTTCTTCAATAATTCTTCTTCAGTTTCAGGATGTTTTTCATCAGGAACGCAAACATCAACAGGACAAACAGCAGCACATTGAGGTTCATCGTGGAATCCTTTACATTCGGTGCATTTATCAGGTACAATGTAAAAAACATCGCTTTTGAAAAATGTATTATCGCCGGTTAATGGAGCAGGTTCATCTTCGTTATAAGTTTTGCCGCCAAGTTCCCAAAGGTTTCCGCCTTCATAAATTGCAGTATTTGGGCATTCGGGTTCACAAGCGCCGCAATTGATGCATTCTTCCGTTATTTTGATTGCCATGTTAAACTCCTTGTAATGATATATAAAGATAAATAATTTTCTTTAATAAGGATAATAGAAAAGGAAAATATTCATTTTATAATAATAAAAGCTAAGAATAAATTCAAGACTTAAACATCTGAAAATAAGATATTTACTCTTAAATTTCAACCTCCGGAAGATATTTTTTTATTTTTTTGTGCCGAGCAAAAATTTCAAAGGAATGTGAACTCTTTTTCTCCAGGCTTTCTCAGTATGCCCTTCACCCGGGAATTTTTTCGTTATCCAATTTTTACCTTCTTCATATCCCGCAATGCTCATTACTTCATCGGCTTTGATTTGAAAAGGTTCATATTGCGCGTCAAGTGTTTCGGTACCAAAATCAAAATAGAATTTATGATTTTCCGGAGCCGGCAAATTCTTTTTCAAATAATCGATCATAATTCCTTCACCAACCGGCCAATGAGTTGAAACACATCCTGCAGCACTGAAAATTTCAGGATACTCGCAAACCGCATAAGCAGAAATCAGTCCGCCCATACTCGAACCCATGATAAAAGTATTTTGATTTTCGGTTAAAGTCCTGTAATTTGAATCAATAAATGGTTTCAATTCTTCAACAATAAACTTCAGATAATTATCAGAAATTATTTCATCTGCTTCGCGAGGATAATTTTTATTATTTTCTTTATAAATTTCAGCTGCTCTTTGCGGCATATATTCTTCAAATCTTTTTTCAGTGTTCCAGATCCCGATAACAATCGCTTCATTAACCTCGCCTTTTTTTATCAACTCTGTCATTGCTTCATCAACTCCCCAATCAATTTTTGTGTAGGAAGTATTTGGATTAAAAACATTTTGTCCATCATGCATATATAGAACCGGAAATTTTTGATTTTCATTTTTTGAATACGAAGGCGGAAGCCAGATTTCAATATTGCGCGCTGCAATTAATTTTGATTGGAAATCTTTAACAAAAATAATATTCGAATTATCACTCATTTCTTCTTGAGAAAAATTTATTGAATTAAATAAAATGAAAAATGCGAAAATGAAAATTGAAATATTTTTAAATAGATTTTTCATAAAGATAAAGATTTTGTTTTTGATTAGAACAAAATTACAAATTATAATTGAATGATAATTCATTTATTACAATTTTTTACAATTTTTTAATTAAACAAATTCAACATTTTACATTCTGAATTCTTCATTACTTTTTACTTTTGCATTTTTACTTTTTACTATTGCATTTTTACTTTTTACTTGATGCGGCTTTTCCCGCAATAAATCCGGTGCTCCAAGCCCATTGGAAATTGTATCCGCCGATTATTCCATCAACATCCAAAATCTCACCTGCAAAAAATAAATTTGAAATTAATTTAGATTCCATTGTTTGAAATTTAATTTCATCTAAAGGAATTCCGCCTGCGGTAACTTCCGCCTGGGCAAATCCTTTTACTCCGGCAAATTTCAACTCATAATTTGAAAATGAATTTGTTATTTTTTTTAATTCATCATTTGAAATTACGTTGAACTTTTTTGATGAATCAACTTTTGAAATTTCAAAAAGAGTTAAGCATAAATTCAGCGGAAGTTTTTCCTTGAAGAAATTTAAAACTGATCTTTCCCGATTTATATTTTTTATTTCTTTCAATTTTTGAATCAAAGTATCGTAAGTAAATTCAGGCAGAAAGTTTAAGATCAATTTTATGTCTTCATTTTTCAATCTATCTGCTTCACGACTGATATTTAATGCGCAAGGTCCGCTTAGGCCGAAATGAGTAAGCAAAAGTGAATTTTCAGTTTCGAAATGTTTTTTATTGTTGATAAACAAAATTAATTTTGCGGTAATTGTAATTCCACTTAAATTTTGCAGCTTCGGTTCATTCAATAAAATCGGGGTTAATGCGGGAAATGTTAAATTAATTTTATGTCCAAATGATTTTGCAATTTCGTAACCACTGCCGTCACTTCCGGTTGTAGGATAAGATTTTCCGCCTGTTGTTATAATTAATTTTTCAACTTCATAAATTTCATTTTTTGAATGGAGTGTAAATATTGAATCATTTTTTTTCGTTAGTAATATTTTTGTTGAAGTGAATATTTTAACACCAAGTTCATCACATCTTTTCAATAATGAATTTAATACTGAAATGGCTTTATTATCAACCGGGAAATATTTTCCGGTCGGCTCCAATTTTAATTCAACGCCAAGTCTTGAAAAAAATTTCAAAGTTGAATTTACATCAAATGCCGCCAAAACATTTTTGATAAAATTTTTATTCCCGCCGAAGAAATGGTCCGGTTTTACAATTTCATTTGTAACATTGCAGCGAGTTCCGCCGCTCATTAAAATTTTAGTTCCGCAGCGAACATTGCTTTCAAAAATTGAAACGCTTTTGCTTCCGTTTTCAACGGCGGAAATTGCAGCCATTAGTCCCGCAGCGCCACCGCCGATAATTCCGATTTCAAATTTATTCAAAATAGCTATTCCGAAAATTTCTAAAACATTTAAATTAAAATATGAAATAAAAATAAAGCCTGCATTTAATTAAATAAAGCAGGCTTGAAAATTATTACAATTTTGATTTCTGAGAATTATTTCATCAATATCATTTTTTTAGATTGAATGAAATTATCAGCTTTAATTTGATAGATGTAAATTCCGCTTGGCAAATTTGAAGCATCAAAATTTACTTTATAACTTCCCGCATTCTGAATTTCATTTACCAAAGTTTGAACTTCTCTTCCCAAAACATCAAAGATTTTTAATTCGACTTTTGATTGTCCTGAAAGTTGATAGTTTATCGCTGTACTTGGATTAAATGGATTAGGATAATTTTGATCAAGCTTAAACTCTACAGGATTTATAATTTCATCTTCAACTGAAGTTACTAAATTATAATTTACTTGCTGATGAAATCTCATTGCATAATCAGCCGAATGTTTTGCTTTTGTTATTGCTCTTGAATTTGCATCACCAATTTGTGGAATTAAAGCAATATAAATATCCTGCGGTTTTCCTTTTTCCAAACGGAAAGGTTTTGTTAAATTGTAAATCCTTTTATCTGTCGGATAAGTATTTATCCATCCGGTTTTGTTAAGCGGATCACCGGAATACATAAAATAGGGATCAACATTTCCGCAAAATTCCCCGAAAACTTTTCCCATATATTCACCGCAAGGATCTAATAAATCATGAAATTCAGTATCATTATAAAATACAATATCAGCAAAAGTGTAATCAGTTAATGGACCTTTTTTAAATTCGCCATCAAAAATTCCCAATAGATCTTTATTTGTTGCTCCTTTTATCACTTCTGTTCCGTTAACTGTTTTGCTTAAATAAGCATTATCCAAAGCAGTTTCACCTTCATCAAAAATTCCGTTACCGTTTGAATCTTCAAAAGAAACTCCGGGAATAAATGAATAAGGTGGTTGAATTACTGAAAGCATAAAAGCCATATCTGTTTTATTTGAATCATTATAAACGAAAGAGGCATTTAAATCTTTAGCACTTCCCATGAAATCATCCCAGATATCATCAAGATCAGGATCAAAAGCTGTCATGAATTTCATATCTTCCAAAACATCAACTACTTTTCCGGTATTGATAATTCTGTATCTGATAAATATTGTTGTCGGAATGTTTTCGTAGTATTCAAATGCGTAAACTGATTGCTGAATTTCAATTCCCATTGGATCGTGTTCAACTCTTCTCAAATTCTTTGGAACGCCATCATTATAAACGCACCATGCGGTTTTATTACCAACAACATCGGGTTTATCTTCATTCAAATCCCATTTGCCATTTAGATTTTTATCTCGCGGATTATAAATTCCATCATTATCGCCATCATAAAATGAAGCACCTAATTTTACCGCTTCTTTCCAAGTTTCCCAGCTTTGGTCAAAATCAAAATTCCTGACTACATAAATTTTATTATTTTGCGACAAAGGATCTGAGCCAACTTTTCCCGGAAAATAATCTGAAAATAAAGAGTAACCGGATGAACCATTATACCAACCTTGATTTTGAAATTTTCCACCAAGTAAAAATCCACTGGAAAAAAGATATTGTTTTCCGCTTATCAAAGTGCTCATTGAATCAATTGCTTGTCTGCCTAAATAACCTCTATTATCCATACCAAGCCTTACACTTCCAACTTGGAAAAGATAAGTGTCCTTATAAAATTCTGGTTGAGAAAAAATACTTTGCTGTAAAAGAATGATCAGAAAAATTGCGGAAAGAAAAGTTTTCATAAAATTGCCCCAAACATTTTTATAAAATTTTGTAAATTGAAATTACAAATATATTAAAGGATCAAAATGAATATAGTAAATAATTTAGCAATTTACGAGAGTGGAAAAGGAAATCAGCAATCAATAATTTTTGTTCATGGATTTCCTTACGATCACACAATGTGGGATAATCAAGTTGATTTTTTAAAAGATGAATTTCACTGTGTTACTTATGATATTCGCGGACTGGGGAAAAGTGAAGCCGGTGATGGACAATTTACAATGGAAATGTTTGTTGATGATCTTTTTGATATAATTGATAAACTTGAATTGAAACATCCTTTACTTTGCGGACTTTCAATGGGCGGATATATTTCTTTGCGCGCTGTAGAAAGGGATCAATTTAAATTTTCCGGACTTATTTTATGCGATACAAAAAGTGAGGCTGATAATACCGAAGCAAAATTAAAACGCGCAAGCGGAATTAAAACAATCAATAATGAAGGACTCGAAAAGTTTATTGAAGCAACTGTTCCGGCAACTTTTGCAAAGGAAACAATTGAAAAAAATAAAGATATTTTTGACAGGACTTTTGAGCGCGCTAAAAAAGAAAATCCTGTTGGTGTAAAAGGAAGTTTGCTTGCAATGCTTTCACGAACTGATACAACTCCGTACTTGGAAAATATAAAAATTCCGACACTTGTAATTTCTGGAACCGTTGATGCTTTAACTCCGCCGGAAGTAATGAGAAAAATGGCAGAGAAAATTTCAAATTCAGAATTTGCAGTTGCTCCGCGCGCCGGACACATGGCTCCGCTCGAAAATCCGGGATTTGTAAATGATATGATAAAAGGATTTTTGAAAAAAGTTTGAAATGGATTTTAATATATGATCTTATGCAAATGCCCGCAAATCTTGCGGGCATTTCAAATTGAAATTCATGTTTTTGATTTAATTTTACCTAATTAATTTGAATCAATTATTTTCTCTATTAAATATTTATTAAATCCGTCTGTCATTTTTTCATTTCCGAGTGAATCAACAAAAAATGCTTCGGTACCTTTTAGCGATTTTACAAATTCAAATCCTTTTTCTTTTCCAAGTACAAAAGCTGCGGTTGATACAGCATCAGCCCAAGTATTACTTTTTGAAATCACTGTTACGCTTTGTAAGCCTTTTGCAGGAAAACCTGTAGCAGGATCAAATATATGATGATAACGAATTCCATTTACTTCAAAATATTGTTCATAATCACCGGAAGTTGCAACTGATTTCTCTTTTAAATCTAATTTCAAAATTAATGAATTTGGATTCCTGGGATGCTGAACACCGACTTTCCAATCTTTACCAATAACTTTTATCTCTCCGCCCGCATTTACTAGTGCTCCGGTAACATTTTCGTTTTTCAAAATTTCGATTGCTCTATCGACCGCGTATCCTTTTGCAATTGCGCCAAAGTTAAACTTAACTTTGTTTTTCCTTTTTATCTTTTTCCGTTCAATTAATTCCACATTTTTCCATCCTGAATTTTCCATCGCATTTTTAAGTGAATCATTTTCCGGAACGGCAGGTTCATCGCTATCAAATCCCCAAACCTTAGTAACAGATTCAAGTGCAAGATCAAATGCCCCGCCGGAAATTTGCCACAATGAATCACCTGTTTTCAATAGACCAAAAACTTCATCATCTACTGTAAATACAGTGTCGGAAGAATGATTAATCTTATAAATTTCTCCGGCATTTCTGTAAGTTGTGAATAGATCCTCAATTCTTTTAATCTCTGCAAATGCTTTTGAAATTGCATCATTGGCTTTATCTTCATCAAAATTTCGAACTTGAATTACCACAACTGTTCCAAGTAAAATTTGTGTACGTTTTACAACAGTGTTTTTTTTATTGAACTCTTTTGAAATTAAAAATCCGACAGCAAAAAAAACAAAGAATAATACTATGTATAAAATATTTTTTTTCATCAATAATTTTTAAAAATAAATTTTGAGATTTCACCTAAGCCGATTCAATTTTTATAATTACCTTATTCGGTGCGCACGCAATAAAATCGCCGCGTTTGGATGCAAAGCCGCTTAATTTACAAAGTTCATGTCTGCAAGCGGAAGAGTGCACATGAACTTTTCCGCTCTCAACTTTTAAAATTGTTTTGCCTTGAGTTCCATTAACGGAAATACTTTTATAATCTTTGTTCAGTTCAATTTTATCTGCTAAACCTTTTTCATTTTCGATCACAGCAAATTTTTCATGATCAAATATTTTGTTTAAGAAATTTTTTTCTTCGTAAGTGGCAGTGAAGAAATATTCTGCTTTCCGGTTTTGTAATTTATTGCGGAGTAAAATAAATCCTCCTGAAAAATCTTCAAGCGGATCATAAATTGAATTAAAATTATCGCTTAAAAGAATATCGCTATTTATATTTGAATTTATTTTAACAACGCGGAAAGTAATATTTCCATTATCAAAAAATCCGTTTTCTTTATCAACTGAAAAATATGCTTTTTGAATTATCTCTTTAATTTTATTTTCCGCAATGATTAACGGCTTAAATATATTTCCTGTTTTATTTGCAAAAGCCGTAACCGATTCAAATAAAATTTGTTCATCGCCGGGCAAAAATCCGTTAACTGAAAAAGATTTTCGTGCTTTCTCAGTAAAGTAATTTCCGGTTGCAACTCCGGTTCCGAGCGCCGCCGCGGCTACTCCCATTGATTTTAAAAACGAACGGCGTGAAAATATTTTTATACTCATAAACTTGATTTTTCTTTTTTATTTGATCTGCAATTTTAATTAAATATAAAATATAAAATCAATCTAAAAATTTGTTCAACTTTTTCATTAAAATTTTTCATTCTGATTTGCATTAATTTTTTCAAAATGATTCTGATCATTTTATTAATTAGATCTTAATTCCTTCATTTTATAATTCTCATTTTTCTAATCACAAATTGACTTGAACCTTTATTTCTTTTCAGGCATCATAAATTTATGGAGAAGTTATAAAGGAATTTTTATGAGTAAAAAAGAATTGACCATTCTGCAAATAAATGATACGCATGCTTACATGGAACCGCATTACGAATTATTTTGGAGCGGCTCTAAAGCAGAATATAAAATTGCCGGCGGATTTGCAAATATTACCTCAATGGTAAATAAAATTAGAAATGAAAAAAACGGAAATGTAATTTTTCTGGATAACGGCGATACTATTCACGGAACTTTTGCAGCAGTTATATCCGAAGGCGAAGCGTTGATCCCCGTTTTAAATGAACTTAAACTTGATGCAATGACCGCCCACTGGGATTTTGCTTACGGTCCGGAAAAGTTAAAAGAAATTTCTCAAAAATTAAATTATCCGGTTCTAGCAATTAATTGTTACAAAAAAAATTCCGGCGAGTTGTTTTTTGATCCTTATTTGATAAAGGAAATAAATGGAATTAAGATCGGCGTTATCGGAATTGCATCAAATATAATTGATAAAACCATGCCGCCGAAATTCAGCGAAGGAATTTATTTTACTTTGGGGAATGAAGAATTACCGGAATATATTAATGAACTGAAAAACAAAAATGTTGATCTGATAATTGTACTTTCGCATTTGGGATTTCCGCATGATGTTAAATTAGCCAATGAAATAAAGGGAATTGATATTTTGCTTAGCGGACATACTCACAACAGAACTTTTTCTCCCGTTAAAATAAATGAAACTGTAATTATTCAATCCGGTGCGCACGGATCATTTTTGGGAAAAATAGAAATTCAATTAGATGATAATCGAATTAAAAATTTTAAACATCAATTAATTACGATTGATGATTCAATTTTTCCTGATAATAATATTGATGAAATGATAAATGAAATTTACAAACCGCACAGAAACTATTTAAATCAGATTGCCGGAAAAATCGCTACGGCATTGAACAGAAATTCAAATCTTGAATCTACTATGGATAATTTTTTAACACAAAGTTTAATTGATATAACAGGCTCTGAAATTTCATTTTCTAATGGATGGCGTTACGGAGCGCCGGTTCCCGCAGGCGAAATTACAATGAACGATCTTTGGAATATAATTCCTGTAAATCCCGAAGTTCAGATTTGTAAAATTACCGGCGAAGAAATCCGGCAGATGCTGGAAGAAAATCTTGAGCGGACTTTTTCTTCAGATCCTTATAAACAAATGGGCGGATATGTAAAAAGATTTTCCGGAATGAATTTATATTTTAAAATTGAAAATCAATTTAATTTAAGAGTACAAAATATTTTTGTAAATGAAAAACCTATTGATCTAAAAAGAAATTACGAAGCTGCATATGTAACAAACCAGGGAATTCCGGATAAATTCGGAAGTGAAAGAACTTCAACAAATATAAAAGCAATTGATGCACTTGCAAAATATCTAAATAAATTTAAAATGATTAATTCGGAGATTACAGGAAAAGTATTGGCAATTTAAAATGCAAAATGAAACATTACAGGAAACCCTTGCAAGATTACGCACAACTTTAGCAATAGAAAGGACTTTTGCTGCTTGGATAAGAACCGGATTAGCAAGCATCGGCGGAGGTTTGGCTATCATTAAATTAATTCCTTTCAGAAATTATTCAAATCAACTTATTGCAAATATAATTGGTATTCTTCTTGCTATCTGGGGAATTTCAGTGATTATAATAGGATTTTTAAACTACAAACATCTTGCAAAAGAAATTTCCGGAACTCATAATCAGGATAGATTGATAAGAAGATTTACCGTAATTACACTAAGCATAATTTTGATAGGACTATTGATTTTATTCATTTCAACAAGACACGCATTTTTTACAAAATGATATTTCATTTTTTTTCAAAAATTTCTTTCAAAAAAAATCAATTCAACATTGCGAAAATTATTTTCTATATTTCAGTATCGGTTTTTAAAAATCAAAATATTTTAAGAAAGGAAGTATTATGAAAAATAAAGGAATTATTTTTGTGATATCTGCTTTTATTTCAACAATGATTGCATTAATAGGAACCGTTGACGCACTTTCTTCAGTAAGAACCGTTACAATTATTTCAGTATTTGCAGGCGCATTCGGAGCGGGCGCTTCGGTAGTTTCTGCAGTTTATAATTTCAGACTTGCTTCGCAAAGAAACAAATAAAATTTTCAAAATGATTTTCAGATAGTTTTTTCAGATGAAAAATATTTCCCGTGAAAAAAAGATTTACATCAAACTCGCTATTTTTGCTTTGGCTTTGATTTCGCTTTTGATCTATAAAGATTACGGACTTTCTTTAAATCGAAATCTTGAACACGCATTTTACAAACTTCGCGGCGAAGTTAAACCCGACACAAATATTGTTTTAATAAATATTACGAAAAATGATTTTGATAATTTAGGTTCGTGGCCGTTAAAACGCAGTTATTATGCGCTTTTGATAAATCAACTTACAAAATTTGAAGCGAAGGCAATCGGATTAAATATTTTTCTTTCTGATAGAATTTCTTCACAATCTGTTTACGGCGAACTATTAATTAATGAAATTAAAAACTCCGGCAAAGTCGTTCTAACTTCAGTAATAAATAATTTTGATGAAAAGAATAATTCCGGCAGCGTGCTTTTTCCCGAACCGAAAAAATTTCTTGTTGATGTTGAAACCGGGCATTCTAATTATTTTGATAAAAACGGGATTTTGATTCCGCATCAATTGAATTCAAATCAAACAAACGAAAGATCTTTTTCCGCCGCGCTTGCAAAAACCGTGAAAGAAAATTTTACAGCCCCGGAAGTTATGAAAGTGAATTTCATTTCTTCACAAAACGGATTTACGAATTTTTCGCTTATCGAATATTTTGAAATTTCCGAAAATGAATCCGCGGCAAAAAAAATTTTCAAAGATAAATTCGTAATAATCGGAATAAGCGATCCGCAAATTGCCGTTACAATAAAAACCGCGTTTGATGATGAACTTCCCGGCTTGGCAATTCAGGCGTTTGCGCTGGATAATATTTTTAATAACAGATTTATAATAACAAAATACTGGAAAGTTTCTTCAATATTTTTCGGATTGATAATTTTCTTTTTGATCTTTTCGAAATTAAGAAATTTGATCAAATATTCTGCAGCATTTTTATTTTTTTTCGTGATTAGTTTTTTACTTTTTTCCTTTTTCAATGTTCAACTTCAATTTTATATTTTTGTTGTTCCCTTTTTATTTTTAGGCATTTTTGAAATTTCAGATTTCATTTGGAATAAATTAAAACGCGCCGGCGAAATTGAAAATGAAGCAGAACTTTTACGTAAAAATCTGAATGAAAAAGAAAATGAACTTTCTAAATTGCAAAGTGAATTTGAATTTCTCGGCGAAAAAAATTCATCTGAACTGCTTGAAAAAATTTCAAAATTGAAAAGTGAAATTGAAGATTTAAAGCAAAAAGAAAAAGAAGAAATTCCCGTTGAACAAATTCAAAATTCCGCAAATAATTTTCACGGAATTATTTATAAAAGCCGCGCTATGAATTCAGTTGTTGATCTTGTAAAAAAAGTAGGAACGCAGGATGCAACGGTTTTAATATTAGGTGAAAGCGGAACGGGAAAAGAATTGATAGCAAAAGCACTTCATCATTTGAATGAAAAAAGAAGATCAAATAATTTTATTGCCGTAAATTGTGCAGCGCTTTCTGAAACTTTGCTGGAATCTGAATTATTCGGTCATGTAAAAGGTGCATTTACAAATGCCGTTTCGGAAAAATCAGGAAGATTTGAATCTGCTGATAAAGGCACGATTTTTCTTGATGAGATCGGCGAAACTTCCAAAAATTTTCAAGTAAAACTTTTGAGGGTTTTGCAATCAGGTGAATTTGAAAAAGTCGGTTCTTCAAAAACCATAAAAACAGACGTTAGAATTGTTGCCGCAACAAATAAAGATCTTTTTAAATTAGTTAAAGAAAAGAAATTCAGGGAAGATCTTTTTTACAGATTGAATGTTATAAAAGTTGAACTTCCCGCTTTACGTGAGCGAAAAGATGATATTCCCGTAATTGCCGGTTATTTTGCAACAAGTGAAAATATTTCGATTTCGCAAGTTGTATTTGATATTTTGAATAATTACGAATGGCGCGGAAATGTGCGTGAGTTGGAATCTGCAATAAAACACGCAGTAATTTTTGCAAAAGCGGAAAACCGGAATATTATAAAATTAAGCGATCTGCCAAACGGAATTTTAAAATCAACAAAATTAAATACTGATGAATTGATTCTGGATTCGCTTCGGGAAAAGAAATTTTCGCACTCATCAATTACCGAAACCGCAAAAGAATTAAATTTAAGCCGCACCATTGTTTCCGAAAATTTCCGCGGAAATGTTTTCAAAATTTATTACGAAAACAATTTCGATATTGATTCTGCAATTCAGGACATTTCGCAAAGTGAAGATGAGGAGATCCGCGAAAAAGTTGCGTCAAAAGTTAATACATTTTTAAGGAATGTTGAATCGGACGTAAGATCTTTAGATCAAAAAAATTTCGAAGAAGTTCGATCAAAATTAAATTCCAAATACAAAAATCTTCCGCAAAAATTTCATTCATATCTTGATGGAATAATCAAAAATCTTTTGAAATAATTTAGAATGCAGAATTATTTTGAAGATTCTATAAAACATACTATTAACAAGATCTGACCAAAAATGTAGAAAATTCCGCAAAAAACTGCACAAAACTGTGCATCCAGGCATTTCAAATGATTTTCCATGCATTTCAAAATTCCACGCATTTTTTGTAAGTCATTTCAAAATAATTACTTATAAAAATCTGCTTTGTTTTTATCACCTGGCACAAAATATGAGTTAATAAATGCAGAAAAAATAAAACTTACGGGAAAATGAAAACAGAAAAAATATTTCAAATTAAAGATTATCAAAACAACGAATCAAAAAATTCAAATGAAATTAAATTTCAGGAGCAAAAAATGGTAAGTAATATCCGTTTGGAGATGGCAAAATGGGGATTGATCTTTGTTTCTTTACTAGCATTAATTTGGTTTGCCGGATGCAGCAATTCAGTTGATCCTTTACTTTCTGATAAAGAAGCGATGCTTAAAATTGCAGATGGTGATGAAGCAGTTTCTACTTTTGATGCAAATTATAATGAAAACGGCGTTCAAAATATTTTAGGAAAAATTAATACTGAAATTTATCCCGTAAAATTCGGACAAAAAATGCTTTCCGTCAGCCGCGAATTAATAATTGATATTCCTGAATCCGTTGCCGTGAATGATACTGTTGATGGAACAGTAATAAAAACTTTTGAAGGAGTTTTGGTGATCGCTGCTTCTTACGAGCCGGTTTCTTTCAGAGATACTTCTTTGGTTGATACCGTAATTTCCAAACCTTTTACAACAAAAATTACAAGAAAATTGAAGTTCGTAAAAGTTGCAAACAATGAAAATCCTGAAGAAAACTGGAAATTAATTGCAATTTCGCTACCAAAAGGCGGATCAGAAAATTCAACTGTTTTAATTGATAAAATGATAATTACCACAGAAACCGATACTTTAGTAATTAATGATGCCAATGATTACTTCCTTTTCAAAGGAGATAAAAAATTCGGGCATCATATGAGGCAATGGCGG